>JAIYBO010000140.1 GCA_027488495.1 Bacteroidota bacterium
TCGGTCATTACAGTTACTCTTACTGCGCCATTTACTCCGCTGGTACCGATGGCTGATGCAAAAGCAGACCAGCTTGCATAGTTGGTACCACTCGTGGTTTTTGTGGCATCGATGGTGTAGTTTCCGCTCAATTGCGCGCGGGCCGACCCGCAAATGCACAAGAGCATCAATAGCATTTTGAGTTTCGTCATCATGCCATTGGCTGTTGGTTTGTAGTGTTTTTTCATATGTGTTTTAATGGTTTATTTCTGTAGGAGTGAGTTGGTAAGACCACTTCTAACAAAAGTATCGCAAACACCTATGTCTGTACAGTGTCATTGAAAATGACCATTGCGCTATGGAGTTTTTCCATATTGCTATGATTTTCTTTAGTATTTAGGCATAAAAGTGTATTCAACTGAGAATTTGGATGTTCTACAGATTGAATTTCAATGTGATGGAGTTTTGCCCATCGATGGAAGGGGTTGTGATACCCGTTTGAAAGCGCAATTGTTGTTTTACACTTCGTTCAGCGCACAACAATCCATCGCGATTTCAAGGGCCTGTTCCAAGTTGTTCACAGCAGGGAAACACGTGTTGTTGCAGCACACAATGATTTGCAATTCTGCGTTTTTTTCGTTATATTCATTGGTGGTCCAAGAAGGAAGGTATTTATACATGGCCTTCAAGTTTTGCTTGGTACCGCCATCGATTTTGATATGACAGCCCCCCAAGGTGATGGCTTGTGCCAGTTTCGACCAATTGAAATACCATCCGGGACTTTGGATCATGGGCGATGAGACCTGCAATAACAGGGTGTTTGCCAATTCAATGAATGATTGGTTGGATTGCAACATACCCACTTGAAATAATCCATGTGCCAAAATGGAATTGGGCGATGCGATTACATCGTCGTTTAAATCACTTTTTCTTACAATCAGTGCCTCACCGTTGCTGGGCGTGAAAGCCATTTGTTGGGTTTGGGGATTGTAAAACAGTTCGATGGCTTTGGTGAGCAAAAGATTTGCCTGAGTTAGGTATTCGGGATTCGGTGCCGCACGGTGCAAGCCCAATAGGCCATCGCAGAAACAGGCATAATCTTCCAAGAAACCGTGGATTTTTGTTTCGCCATTTCGGTGAATCCTCAATAACGAATCGTTTTGCCAAAAGGTAGTCCACATCCAATTGGCGAGGGCCTTTGCTTTCTCCAAGTATGCTGGATTTTCCAAAAACAATGCGGCATCGGCCATAGCTTTGAGGTATAGGGCGTTCCAACTGCAGATGGCTTTGTCGTCGAAGCTCGGACGTACCCGACTGTCTTGGTATCGTTTGATTTTTTGTTTGATGCTCAACAACAGTGGATGATATTCAGCGGCGGTGAGGCCTGATTTTTCCAGTACTTGCAGCGGCGCCAAGGGTTGATGCAATATGTTGTAGCCATGTTCCCAGTTGCCGTCTTTTTGGATGTTGAATTGGATTTCGGCCAGAGCGAATTCTTCATCGCTCAGTATGGTGAGCAGTTCTTCGCGCGTAAATACGTAAAACTTGCCTTCCATGCCTTCTGAATCGGCATCGAGGGCGCTTCCATAGCCGGCGTGGGTTTGGTTTTGTAATTCGCTCCGCTCGGGGCCAGCAAACAATCGAAGTTCCGTTTCGCAAAATTGAATGCACTCTTCAGCAATTTGTTTGTACAGCGGGGCATCGGACCAAGCAAATGCCCTGGCATACAATGAAATCAGTTGCGCATTGTCGTACAGCATCTTCTCAAAATGTGGCGCAAACCATTGGGCGTCTGTGCTATATCGACAAAAACCGCCACGAATTGTATCGTAAATGCCGCCATTGCTCATTTTAATCAGGCTCAAATGCAGGAAATCCTTGGCACTCTCATCGCCGGTGAGCAGGTGGTAATCCAAAATGAATTCGTACTGTCCGGGCAATGGGAATTTGGGTGCGCGATTGGGTCCGCCATCCACCCAGTCCAAATTTTCCGCCAATGTGATGAATTGTTCCTTGAGTTGGTTCCTGCTGATAGTATCGCCCGATTGCCATTGGTTAATGCTATCGAGTTTTTCTTGGATGCGTTGGGCGTAATCGTTCGCTTTTTCTGGTTCTTCACGATATACTTTGGCCAATTCTTCGATGATCTGCTTCCATTGTTCTTTGGGGAAATAAGTGCCCGCGTAAATGGGCTGCATGTTGGGCAAACATACCACATTGAGTGGCCATCCGCCTCGGCCAGTCATGATCTGACAAGCGTCCATATATACCATGTCGATGTCTGGTCTTTCCTCCCGATCCACTTTGATGCTTATCAAATGGTGGTTCATGATTTCGGCGGTTTCAAAGTCCTCGAAACTCTCGTGCTCCATCACGTGGCACCAATGGCAGGTGCTGTAGCCGATGCTCACCAAGACCAATTTGTTTTCAGATTTTGCACGCTGCCAAGTGTCATTGCTCCATTCTTCCCAAGCCACGGGGTTGTATGCATGTTGAAGCAGGTAAGGGCTGTTGGCATGGATGAGTGCGTTGGGCTCGTTGTTGTTCACGCGATTGTGGATTGTGTTGGATGGGTTAGACATTTGTGGGCGGGCTTGCTTAACTTTGTTTTCGATGAAAAGGCTTGGCAAAGGTCGCACAGTGCATTGGATTCTCAATCTATTTTTGGGACTGAGTTCTTTGTGGATTTTGCCGGCGGTGGCACAGGATGAGGTTTCTGGGGTTTCGGGAAGTTCGGTGATGGGGTTGGTGAAGTTTCAGAAAGACAGCAGCGCAGCTGGGGCTTTTTCATTTGAGAGCAAGGAGCAGGCGTTGGATACCCTCATAGTTTGGCTTTTGATGAAAAAACCAAGCATGGCCACGGGTTTCATGCCCAAGGATTTGTTTGTTGCACAGTGGCGATCTCACGATACGGTTACGTTGAAGCAGGTGGTAGAGGGGGGATGGCTGACGTATCAATTTCGATTCAAAAAATCGTTGTTAAAAACGCAGTTGAAGATGAAGCAAAGCAAGGTGAATTTTAAGATGGTGGAGGTTGTGCCAAAGCCCCGTGTGACAGAGAGTGTTGCGGGGGATGGGATCACCAAGTACGATTACACCGTGAAGTATAAAAAGCTGAAATATGTGTTGAGTTTTCAGTTGTGGTGGATCGATGGGAAGGGCTATTGGGTGAATGAAGTTTCGTGGATGATGGGTGTGTAAGCCCTCAATTCCAATTCCACTTTTGGGTATTCAAAGTGCTTTCCACGGCCATGGCTTGCGCCGATTGACTGGATTTTTCTAGCGCAGGAAAAAAGTTGATGCCCGTGATTTTTTCTACGGCATCGATGCTCATCGCGAAATGGCTGAGGGGTAGCTGCGAACCCTGGTTATCGAACACAAATCCAATGGCGCGCATGGGTTTGGCGGTATCGAGGAGTACTTTGTAGAATCGCTTGGGGACAGTAATTCGGTTGTAGTTGCCGATGAATTGCGTGAGAGAGTCTTTGAGTACGGGGCCTGTGACGATGAAAAGCGGTCGGTTGGCGGGAGCCCAAGTCCGGATTTTTTCTTCGAGCTGTTTCCAAATGCCACGATTTAGGCCGGGGCGCTGTGGGGAGATGTTGCTGGTGTAGAACGATTCTGCCATCGCTTGGCTGGAATATTTCATGTCGGCAGCGGGCGCGAGATGTCCGCGATCGAACCCAGATTTCGTATAATCTTCGGTGCGGGCGGTGTGCGGTTTGATAACGGGGTCTATGGAGAACCGGCTTTCGCGTTCGGCGATGCCCAAGGTATGGCTCATTGTGAGTTCGTAGGCCACCCAATTGGCTTGCATGTGTTTGTGGTTGTACGAAACGGAATAGGCCGAGTGATGGGTGGTTTTTTCTCCGGGTTTCAGCTCGGGCAATCCCCAACGCAGTGAGGCAGTGGATTGATTTTGATTACCTTGGGTTGGTGAAGGGGCAAAAGAGTAAAACAGGAATAATCCGAGAAGGAGTAGGGTAGCAACAAATAGAATCGTGGAATAATTTCTCCGTTTGGCCAACATGGGCACTAAGATAGGATTTTTCTCACGATGCGAGGGCCTACGTATACGAACCCTGTATACACTTGCACCAAGCTGGCACCACGAGACAATTTGCCTTCATAATCTTCTTTGGTGAACACGCCACCCACACCGATGAGGGGTATTTGGCCGCCCAACTCCATCGCCAAGAATCCCAAAATGGTATTGGATGATTCATAAACGGGCTTGCCACTGAGGCCACCGGCACCGATTTTCTCAATTTTCGCTTGTGATGTATTGAGGTTGCTTCTGTCGATGGTGGTATTGGTTGCAATCACGCCGTCCACTTTGGCTTTTTTGATGGTGTCTATGAGGGTATGTACTTGAGATTGCTTGAAATCGGGCGCAATTTTGAGGAAAATGGGCTTCCAAATGCGTTTTTCTGTCCGAATTACGTGCAGTTTGGCGAAAAGGTCACAAATGAATTCATCCTCTTGCAGGTCTCTCAATCCTGGGGTGTTGGGAGAGGAAATATTGACCACCAAATAATCTACGTAGTCGTATATTTTGTCGAAAGCCGTGGTATAATCATTGGCGGCTTGTTCGTTTGGAGTGATTTTGTTCTTTCCGATATTGCCACCGACCACCAGGCCTGCCGGGCGATTTTTCAATCTTTCAACTACGGCGTCTATGCCATCGTTGTTGAAACCCATTCGGTTGATGAGTGCATTGTCTTGGGGCAAGCGGAACAATCTGGGCGCTGGATTTCCGGGTTGCGCCACAGGTGTTACCGTGCCGATTTCCACGTGTCCAAATCCCAAATCTTTGAGCAAATGCAACCATTTTGCATTTTTATCGAACCCGGCAGCCAATCCAATGGTATTGGGGAAGGTGATCCCTGCCACCACTGCCGGTTGGGCTTTGATGGGTTGGAAGCTTTTTCTGATCCAATTGCCAAGGATGGGGAATCGCAAAACGATGCTCAAACTTTTCAATGCGAATTCATGGGCTGCTTCTGGACTGAGCAGGAAGAGGATCGACTTGAGAAAGTTATACATTTGAAATGACAGTGCGGTTAAGACGTTGGGTTGTGTGTTGTGGTTGCTTAGTGTTTGAAATGTCTCACGCCGGTGGTTACCATGGCGATGCCGTTGGCGTTGCAATAATCTACTGACAGTTGATCTTTGATGCTTCCACCGGGTTGAACCACGGCTTTGATGCCTGACTTGTCTGCGATTTCAACACAATCTGGGAATGGGAAGAATGCGTCGCTGGCCATCACTGCACCTTCTAAATCGAATCCAAAGCGGTTGGCTTTTTCAATGGCTTGTTGCAATGCATCTACGCGAGACGTTTGCCCAGTTCCTGAAGCCAATAATTGTTGGTTTTTCACCAAAACGATGGTATTGCTTTTGGTTTGCTTTACCAATTTTACAGCGAATTCAAGGTCGTGCAATTGTTCCGCGGTGGGGGCGGTGCTTGTTACGGCCGACATATGGGTTTGGTTTTCGGTCACTGCATCGCGATCCTGCACCAAATGTCCATTGAGGGCGGTTCTGATCATTGTGGGGTTGAGCAACACGGTGCCTGAGGTTTCGAGCACAATGCGGTTTGTTTTGCCTTTCAGCAATTCCAAAGCATCGTTGTCGTACGATGGGGCAATCAGCACTTCAAAAAACAAGTTGTTGATTTCGGTGGCAGTGGCCAAATCGATGTTTGCGTTGGTGGCCAAAATTCCGCCAAAAGCACTCACTGGGTCACAATTCAACGCCGTTTTCCATGCATCAAGGACATGGGTACGGGTGGCAACGCCGCAGGCATTGTTGTGTTTGATGATGACAAATGTGGCGCCATCGGTCACGTTGAATTCATTGAGCAAGCAAACGGCACTGTCTACATCTAGCAAGTTGTTGTAGCTGAGTTCTTTGCCTTGGTGTTTTTTGAACATGGCTTCCAAATTGCCTTTGAAATACCCTTTTTGGTGGGGGTTTTCTCCGTAGCGCAAAGTGTAAGTTTTGTTTCCAGCAAACCAATCGGCGATGAGGCCATCGTATTCGGCGGTTACGGCAAAGGCTTTTCCAGCAAATTGCTTTCTTTGTGCCAAGCTGAGGCTGCCATTTCCTTCTGTGAATGCATTAAGGAAAGAAGCGTATTCGTTTTTATGGGCGATGATGGTGGTGTGTGCGTGGTTTTTTGCACCGGCACGAATCAAAGAGACCCCACCAATATCAATTTTTTCGATGATGTCTTGCTCAGATCCACCGGCAGCAACGGTTTCGGCAAATGGGTATAAATCCACCATCACCAGGTCAAACAACGGGATTTCATACTGTGCGATTTCCTCCATGTCCTGGGCCAATTCTCTACGAGCCAAGATGCCACCAAACACTTTTGGGTGAAGGGTTTTCACTCTGCCGCCAAGAATGGACGGGTATCCGGTGATGTCTTCCACAGCTACACAAGGGATGTTCATGTCTTCGATGAACTTGCGCGTTCCACCGGTAGAATAAAGGGTTACATTTTTTTCGTGTAGGGCTTTGACGATTTGGTCAAGACCGTCTTTGTAGAAAACGGAGATAAGGGCAGATTGTATCGGAGAATTCACGCGGCAAAATTAGGCATTCCAAGTGGGGAAAACCCATGAAATCTCGGAAGTTTATCCCAAGTTTTTCACAGTGCGATTTTGCACTTAGGGGGTTGGTGTATGCGATGGATCTGCGGGGGTTTTACTGCCTCTGTGGTGTTTTGGTGTGTAGGGGCAATGCCTACATCCGTTGCCACAGCAAAATCCCCTTTGTAGATGGTACTTTTCGGTGAAAACAATGAAGCCGTTTTCGTAATAATACTCAACGGGCGATCCATGAGGATCGCCCGTTGGGGGAATTTTATTCTTGGATGGATCCAACATATTCCTAGCTTTTGCTTGGTTTAGTCTTTTCCGTGGCAGGCTTTGAATTTCTTTCCGCTGCCGCATGGACAGGGGTCGTTTCTCCCAATTTTCAAATCATTGATGATTGGATTTTGGGTGGGTCTGGGCGCAGGCGCTTCTTGTGGGATGTTTGCCATTTCGGGGCTTCCCAAAGTTTCAATTTCTGGTCTGCTGGTTTGGATTTTGGGGTCAGTTCTGCGCATTGCCGGACGGGCTTCAGACACCTCGTTTTCGGCGTGTATGCGGGCCCTGAA
>JAIYBO010000254.1 GCA_027488495.1 Bacteroidota bacterium
ATGGGTTGGTGGTGGTGTAACGATTTGTGTTGAGCCAAAAATTCACAGATTTCCTGTGGCGGTAGGTTGGCGGGGTAGTCTTCATCGGCGTTTATATCGATGTATTCAAAATCAAAACCAGCATCGCGCAAAAGTTGATGTCGGCGCGGCGATTTAGATGCCAACAACAGCTTTGGGAATTTGGGCAATGCGTTGAGCAATGGGTTTGTTGGAGTATTCGAAATTGGGTTTGATGTCATTTCGAAGGCAAAGGTATTGTGCAGTTGTCAATTCTAGGTTGTGATGTAGAAATGGCCACAGAAATGGTGAAATTTATACAAAATGAAAGGGATTGTGTAACTTTGCGCTTACGATGAAACAAATTGCAGTGATAGGTGGCGGCACCATGGGAAATGGCATCGCCCACGTTTTTGCCCAATGCGGATATGCCGTGAATTTGATTGATGTAAAGCAGGAAATGTTGGACAAGGCGATAGCAACGATCACCAAGAACATGGACAGGCAGGTGAGTAAGGGCACGATTACCGAGGAGCAAAAGGCGGGCAGTTTGGCAAGAATCAAGACGTTTACTCAGATGGCCGATGGCGTGAGCAATGCGGATTTGGTGGTTGAGGCAGCCACGGAGAACATCGAAATTAAGTTGAATATTTTTAGGCAGTTGGATGCCTTGGCACCGGCACATTGTGTTTTGGCCAGCAATACATCGAGCATTTCAATCACAAAAATTGGCAGTGTGACTTCCCGTCCCGACAAGGTGATTGGCATGCACTTCATGAATCCTGTACCTGTGATGAAATTGGTAGAGGTGATTGAAGGGTTTAAAACCGACAAAGCCATCACGGAAGAGATTGTGGCGTTGAGCAAAAACTTGGGTAAGGTGCCTGCACTCACGCAGGATTATCCGGGCTTTATTGCCAATCGCGTGTTGATGCCAATGATTAACGAGGCGATTTGTTCTTTGCATGAAGGCGTTGCGGGTGTGGAAGAGATCGATACCATCATGAAGTTGGGTATGGCGCATCCGATGGGCCCATTGCAGTTGGCTGATTTTATTGGTTTGGATGTTTGCTTGGCGATTTTGCGCGTGTTGCACGATGGTTTTGGCAACCCCAAATACGCACCTTGTGCCTTGTTGGTGAACATGGTAACTGCCGGTGATTTGGGCGTGAAAAGCGGTCGTGGATTCTACGATTATGCCCACGGAACCAAGGACTTGGTGGTAGCGCCGGGTTTTGCTAAAAACTGATTATATTTGCAGCCCCAATTTGGGACTATACTGCAAAAATGAAATTATCTCAATTCAAGTTTGATTTACCTGAGGAGTTTATCGCTCAGGAGCCTTTGGCCACTCGCCACGACAGTCGTTTGTTGGTTGTTCACAGCAAAGAGCGCAGGATAGAGCACCGCAGTTTCAAAGATATTTTGGATATTTTTGACGAAGACGATGTGTTTGTGGTTAACAATACCAAGGTATTCACGGCCCGCATGTACGGTCAGAAGGAGAAAACAGGCGCACAGATTGAGGTGTTTTTGTTGCGCGAACTGAACCATGAATTGCGTTTGTGGGATGTGTTGGTTGATCCAGCGCGTAAAATTCGTGTGGGCAATAAATTGTATTTTGGTGATGATGATTTGGTGGCTGAAGTGGTTGATAATACAACCAGTAGGGGCAGAACCATTCGTTTTCTGTTCGATGGTACGGACGAAGAATTCGCCAATGTGATTAAGAAATTGGGTGAAACACCCATTCCAAAATATATCACTCGTGGTGTGAAGGAAGAGGACGAAGCTTGGTATCAGAGTTTGTTTGCTAAAAATGTGGGTGCTGTTGCGGCGCCTGCAGCACAGTTGCACATCACCCGTGAGTTGCAAATGCGCATGGATATCAAAGGCATTCAGTTTGCCGAAATTACGTTGCACTTGGGATTGGGCGCTTTCAGAGAGGTTGAGGTTGAGGATTTAACGAAGCACAAAATGGATAGTGAATACTATCGCATCGAGCAATCGGCTTGTGACGCGGTAAATACTGCGATTGACAACAAGAAGCGTGTAGTTGCGGTTGGTGGAAGTGTGATGCGTGCGTTGGAAAGCAGCGTGAGTGCGTCGAGCACTTTGAATCCAAGTGAAGGTTGGACAGACAAGTTTTTGTTCCCGCCTCAGGAGTTCCACATTGCGAATGCGTTTATCACCAATTTGCATCAACCAGAATCACCTTTGTTCATGATGGCGTGTGCTTACACAGACCATAAGTTCATGACGGAGGTTTATCAAGAGGCGATGAAAGAAGGATATCGTTTCTTGTGTTATGGCGATGCCATGTTGATTTTGTAATTGTAGGGATTGCGGTTTGGCTTTGGAAACGCGCAGTTCCATTGAGAAAGTCTGCGATTTTTTGTATATTTGCACCCCGTTCTTTGTAAAGCCCAGATGGCGAAATTGGTAGACGCACTGTCTTCAGGTGGCAGCGCCGCAAGGTGTGCAGGTTCGAGTCCTGTTCTGGGCACCAATTTTTGAAAGAGGGGTAAATAAAATCAACTGCCCAGTTGGTGAAATTGGTAGACACGCCATCTTGAGGGGGTGGTGATCGTAAGGTCGTGCTGGTTCGAATCCAGTACTGGGCACTCAGGCCCCGGCAACGCAGTTGCCGGGGCTTTTTTTATGGAAAATTTCGAGGTTTACTTAAACCATTTCGGTTTCAGCACGTGCATGATTGCGAATAACACGATTGGGAAAGTGCCCAGCCAAAACGCATACCATCCGTGGGTCCATGGCACTTGCGGTGAAAATACGTAACCGATGATTCCACCCATCATCGCCCCGCCCAAATGCCCTTCGTGAGAGATCCTTTGTCTGTCTGCCGTTTGCGTCATTACAATCGACCCGATGTTAAATAGGATCACAAACAACCAGCCGGGTATGGCGATGGGGATTAAAAATAGTCCCAACTGAATGCCATCGTACCACATCACAGCGCACATGAGCAGGCCCATCACACCGCCTGAAGCGCCAACGGCTTGATAATCGGTATCGTGCCTGCGCAATAGCCAAGCATACAAACCGCCCACGAGCACTGAGCTTAAGAAAATAAAGAGCATGAGTGTGGTTCCTGCCAAGCTTTCTACCAGCGTGCCGAAGAAATAAATGCCCAAGACATTGAGCAGCAAGTGTATCCATGAACCGTGGATAAAGCCGCTGCTGAGCAATCGGTAAAGTTCCTTTTTGTGCTTGATGTTGTAGGTACTGAGCATCCCTTTGTAGGCGAGGTTGGTATCGTTTAAACCCGCAAAAAATATGAGTGTGAATGCAGCAATGAGCGCGTAAGACGCGGGAAATTCGAGGTAGTATCCGCCGAGGGTCATGGTTTGTATGGGAGAACTTTGCCACTGCCTTGTTCGATGATTTGAAACTTGTAGGTGGGCACTTTGAAGTAATAAATGTTACCGCTATTGTAAGCGTAAGCTTCGAACTGTTTGCTGGGATTCACGAAGATGTCTTTTACGGTAAAATGGCGGATGTACACGTCATCGCTGCGCAAATGTTGGGCGTTCAAGCCGCTGCCTTTTTCACAACTCCACGAAAAAATTGTGGCCTGTCCGCTGGCGATCACTTGTCCAGAATTGCTGATTCCGCCATAGAGTTGGCCACAGAAAATTTTCAGGTTTTGTTCCTCCACACTGTTCACGGTGAATTTCAAGGCGGGTGTTTGCAGGGTATCGATACAAGTTAATTTGGCATTTCCTTCGAGGTGAATGGCTTGGATGTTGTGTACGTTGAGGGTGCATAGGGGTGCAACGTTGAGGTTGCGTAGCCACTTTCCCTTGTTGAGGTCGTTGATGTTGAGTTCGCCATTTTTCACTTCGGTTACGATGCCTTTGAGGGTGTTTTCGCCGTAGGTGATTTGAATGCTTTGGGGCGCGGCGGTATCTTGGGTCACAAACAATTGGATGTTGTGCGATGCGGTAATTTTGTTAAAATCAGAGAGTTCACGGGTTTCGGTGGCAATATCTCCAAACGATTGCCAGGGCTGCGCGCCTTGTTTACAGCTGTTTAGCGATGCCAAAATCCACAGCCCTAGGAAGATTGAACGCCTGGGAAATTGAAAAAAACGGGGTGATTTGGAAGAATATCGCATCGTTAACAGCGTTACAAATTTGATGAATTGTTGTTACATTCGAAGCATGCGTAAGATATTCTTGATTTCATTGTTGATGGTGAGCGGTGGATTGATGGCACAGGATTTCGACGATGCCGTGAGTCCGGAGGCCCAGGCCGCAGCCGCGATGAGAACAAAGCGGTATCGGGAGGCGGAGAACATTTATCGACAATTGTTGCAACGCAATCCGGAATCGATGACAAACAAGCATTTGCTGGCGCATTCGTTGTTGTTGCAGCAGCGATTTGATGAGAGCGACAGTTTGTTGCGGGTGGCTTATCTCCAAGATTCTACCAACCCGGGCACATATTGGTATTTTGGGATTTCGGCAGAGAGGCAGGACCGGTATAATGAGGCGTACGGTTTTTTTCGTCGTTACATACAGCGGTCGCAGGACAAGCGGTTGAGCGAATTCAATCAGAGTGCTTGGTTGCATGCGGGGGCGGCGTATCGGAGAAAGATGCATTCGAACGGTATCGATTACACGGAGTGGGCGGATATGGTGTATTGCTTGGAAAATTATTTACAGGCACAGCCGGCGGATCCGTTGGTTCCGCAATTGCGGGATTTCTTGGATGCGGTGCGATTGAGGCAACCCAGGAAGGGCGAAAAGCTTGTGTGGACCGAACAGTGATTTGCGTATTACCTTTGCAGTATGCCTTCAGGCAATAAATCTAAAATCATCAATGATCCGTTGCACGGATTTCTGGCCATCCCAAGTGCGTTGGTGTATGATGTGGTGCAACATCCATATTTTCAGCGATTGCGCAGAATCAGGCAGTTGGGTATGAGCGAGTGGGTATATCCCGGTGCTACGCATACGCGCTTTCATCACGCTTTGGGTGCGATGAGTTTGATGACGAAAGCCATCGAAACGTTAAGAAGAAAAGGGGTTGAAATCACAGACGCTGAGGCGGAAGGGGCGATTTTGGGGATTTTGATGCACGACATTGGGCATGGTCCATACAGTCATACGTTGGAATATACTTTGGCACAGGGCGTGAACCACGAATTGATCAGTATCATGTTGATGGAGCGCATGAATGCGGAGTTTGGCGGTGCGCTTACGTTGGCGATTGAGATTTTTAAGGGTGAATATTCTGAAAAGCCGTTTTTGCATCAGTTGATATCGGGGCAGTTGGATATGGATCGCTTGGATTATTTGATGCGCGACAGTTTTTACACTGGGGTGAGTGAAGGCATTGTGGGTGTAGATCGCATCATACACATGCTGAATGTGAAAGACGGTGATTTGGTTGTTGAGGAAAAGGGCATTTACAGCGTGGAGAAATTTTTGGTGGCGCGCCGGTTGATGTATTGGCAGGTATACTTGCACAAAACGGTGATTGCGGCGGATGCTTTGTTGGTTTCGATATTGCAAAGGGCGAGAGAGATGGCCAAGCAGGGACATGCTTTGGGGAGTTATCATCCGTTGATGCATTTTTTGTTCAAGGATGTGAATTTGGAGGATTTTACCCAGGAAGATTTGGACTTGTTTGTGCAGTTGGATGACATTGATATCATGTCGGCCATCAAAGAATGGCAATTTCATGAGGATGGGATATTGAGTGAGATGAGTAAAAGGTTGTTGCGCAGGCACTTGCCGAAGATCAAGGTGCAGTTGACGCCGGTAGATTTTGGGTTGGAGCAATTGATGCGGGCGCAGGCGGCGGCGGTTTTTGGGGTGGAAGATGAGCGAATTTTGAATTATTTTGTGCACGTTGGGGTATTGAAAAATGATGCGTACAAGAGCGATGGTGGCGGCATTCGCATCATGAAGAAGGATGGCAGTTTGGTGGATGTGGCCGAGGCGAGTGATAACTACAATTTGGCCAGTTTGAAAGATACTGTGACCAAGTATTACATAACCTATTGGGAACAGTGAGGAAAAACAAGGTAATCAGCAAGGGCGGTTCCACGGGTGGGAATGTGCAAAATACGCCGAGGGGCGGAAAGTGGGCGAGCAAATTCGAGGATGATAAACCAGCCGGGAAGAAGGGCGATGTGGCGGCGAAGAAGGCGTTGGGTCAGCATTTTTTGAACGACGAAAGCATCGCTGAGCGGATTGCTGGATTGGTTGATGCGGGTATGGAGCATGTGGTGGAGATCGGTCCGGGCATGGGGGTGATGACGAAATATTTGTTTGGCAGGTTTGGGGATGGATTGATGTGCGCGGAAATTGATGGCGAGTCTGTGGAGTATTTGGAAAAACAGGGTTGGGCGAAAGGGTTGAAGATATGGCAGGGTGATTTTTTGCAAGCGCCGGCGGAGGATTGGGTAAAGGCGGGGAGCAGGATGGCGATCATTGGCAATTATCCATATAATATTAGCACACAGATTGTGTTTAAGATGTTGGAGTGTGGGGTGAGGGTAGAGCAGTTTTCGGGCATGTTTCAGAAGGAGGTTGCGGAGCGATTGGCGGCGGGAGAGGGCAATAAAGATTATGGGATTACGAGTGTGTTGTTGCAGGCATATTATGATTGTCACTATGAATTCACGGTTGGGGAGGGATCTTTCAATCCGCCGCCGAGGGTGAAGAGTGGGGTGATTGATTGTAGATTGAAATCGTTGCTGCCCGATTGCGATTACGGGGCGTTGAAATTGGTGGTAAAAACAGCGTTTTCCCAAAGAAGAAAAACATTGGGAAATGCTTTGAAGCCGTTGACCTCATCGCGGGAGGGTTTTGAATTGCCGGAGGGTTGGAGTGGGTTGCGTGCGGAGCAGGTACCGGTGAAAGATTATATATTTTTGGCTCAATTGTGGAGCGCCAAAGGGGGGTAATATTATTTGGATTGATTCGCAATAATCGTTGAATCATCAAATTTTGTGGGAGCTTGATTCTCGCTGTTGTATAGAAAAAGAGATTTTGTCATTAAATTAATGGGTTGTGCTTTGTAAAAGCTCTGTAAAAACTCTAAATTCGCGCATTGAAAATCCCTAAAAAGGCTCAAGAAATGAAGCTTATTCTACCAAAAAACACTTTCAACTTATTGACTAAGAAGTTGTTATCATTGTTGATGGCTGGTATGGCCACTGTGATGTCGTTTGCGCAAGCAGCCACTGATGTGATTCCGCCACCTCAAGAATTCGATCCAAGCAGTTGGAATTGGGTGAACATATTAATTTGTGTTCTCGTTCTTTTGATTGTTTTGGTGATTGCCCGTGCTTTCGATATCGGAAGTTTGGCTGAAAAAATCACCGGTAAAAGAATCGTGAGCGCACACAAGGTGAATGCCTATGTGGGTTTGATCGTTTTGATTGTTGGTATGATCGGGGTTTTCTGGGAGATCAATGCACACGGCAAGCATTTGTTGTTGGGCGATGCAGCTTCTGAGCACGGAGCATCTTTGGATTCAATGTTCATGTGGACGTTCGGCTTTACTTTCTTTGTATTTGTAGTTACAGAGGTATTGTTGTTCTTCTTCATGTTTAAATACTATTACAGAGAAGATCGCAAAGCGGCCTATTTCTTCCACAACAATAAATTGGAAGTCATTTGGACGATTGTTCCAGCGATTGTATTGACATTTTTGGTGTTGCGTGGTTTCAACGTATGGACAAAAATCACACAGACTCCAAATGAGGATGCACAAGAGATTGAAGTTTTTGCTTACCAATTTGGTTGGAAGGCGAGATATGCAGGGGAGGATCAGAAATTTGGCGAAAGCAGTTATGTATTGATTTCAGGTACCAACCCATTGGGTTTAGCGGTTGACGGTGAAGCTGACAAGTTGAAGGCGACTTTAACAGGTGAGGTTGCTGAGTTGAACGCGAAATTGGCGGCGGCGTCTGATTCTGCTACATTGTGGAGAGCGGCTTTGGATAAGATGGAAGCAACTGGTCTTTCTAAGACTTATGTTTCAGAGCACAAGGCGTTGAAAGAAAAGGTTTTGGATGCTGAGAGCGGTGCTTATGCCCGTCAGTTGAAGAAGGAAATCAAGCGCAAGGAAACCAACATCAAGCGCATCGATGCATTCCGCAGCAAGCCTGAGATTTTCAATAAAGAGAGCAATGACGATCGTGTAACTACTGAAATTGTTTTGGTGAAGAACAAACCATACATGTTCCGTTTCCGTGCACGTGATGTAATTCACTCTGCTTACATGCCTGAGTTCCGTGCTCAAATGAACTGTGTACCAGGTATGAGCACTGTATTCCCATTCACGCCAATCAAAACCACGGCTGAGGCCAAGGCGGCAAAGGGGAACCCCAATTTTGAATACTATTTGTACTGCAACAAAATTTGTGGTGCAGCCCACTACAACATGAAGATCAAGATCACTGTAGTAGGATCTGAGGCAGAATACAATACATGGTTGGCAGCGCAAGCAAAAACGGTGGCACCTCCGATGGAAGCCGCTCCAGCTGCTGCTGATTCAACCGCAGTTACACCCGCAGCCGTTGCTGCCAATTAATCTCAACTAAAAGAATCATATTCATATGAGCACTTCAGCATTACACGCAGATCACCACACCCACGATCACCATCACAAGGAATCGTTCATCAGTAAGTACGTTTTCTCGATGGATCACAAAATGATCTCCAAGCAGTTCCTGATTACAGGGATTATCATGGGTATCGTTGGAATGGGTATGTCTTTGTTATTCCGTTTGCAATTGGCTTGGCCCGATGAGCAATTTGGTTTATTGGAGATGTTGTTGGGTAAATGGGCCGTTGACGGCAAATTGGATCCAAACTTTTACATGGGGTTGGTGACCATTCACGGTACCATCATGGTATTTTACGTGTTAACCGCCGGTTTGAGTGGTACGTTTAGTAACCTATTGATTCCATTGCAATTGGGTGCCAGGGATATGGCATCACCGTTCATGAACATGTTGAGCTACTGGTTCTTCTTGGCATCGAGCGTTGTATTGTTGATTTCTGTAGGCGTTGAAACAGGTCCAGCTTCAGGTGGATGGACGGTTTACCCTCCTTTGAGTGCACTTGAAAAGGCCATGCCCGGTTCTGGATTGGGAATGACTTTGTGGTTGGTGGCCATTGCTTTGTTCATTATATCTGCTTTGTTGGGTGGTATCAACTACATTTCTACTGTATTGAACCAACGTACCAAGGGTATGAGCATGAACCGCATGCCATTGACAATTTGGGCGTTCTTCTTCACCGCGATTTTGGGATTGCTTTCTTTCCCAGTGTTGTTGGGTGCGGCGCTGTTCTTGATTTTTGACCGCAGTTTCGGTACTTCGTTTTACTTGAGCGATATCTTCTTGGAAGGTGTGGGTGCTTTGGAAAACGTGGGTGGTAGTCCAGTATTGTACCAGCACTTATTCTGGTTCTTGGGTCACCCAGAAGTATATATCATTTTGATGCCTGCTTTGGGTATCACTTCAGAAGTAATTTCAACGAATGCACGTAAGCCAATCTTCGGTTACACAGCGATGATCATTTCATTGATGGGTATATCTGTATTGTCGTTCATCGTATGGGGTCACCACATGTTCATTACAGGTATGAATCCATTCTTGGGTTCTGTGTTCATGATCCTTACCTTGATCATTGCGGTTCCATCTGCGGTGAAAGCGTTCAACTACTTAACCACCTTGTGGCGCGGTAATTTGCGTTATACGCCTGCGATGTTGTTCTCAATTGGATTGGTGAGTTTCTTCATTTCAGGTGGATTGACCGGTATTTACTTGGGTAATGCGGCGATGGATATTCAGTTGCACGATTCTTACTTTGTGGTGGCTCACTTCCACTTGGTAATGGGTAGTGCGGCGATCTTTGGTATGTTCGCAGGTATTTACCACTGGTTCCCTCGCATGTATGGTCGAATGATGAACAATACTTTGGGATACTTCCACTTTTGGATCACCTTCATTACAGCATACTTGGTGTTCTTCCCAATGCACTTTATGGGATTGGCCGGTGTTCCACGTCGTTACTACCAGTTCACTTTGGTTGAAGATTTCAACATTTGGATGGATGTAAACAAGTTGATCACTGTTTCAGCGATTGTTGCAGGATTTGCGCAGTTGTTGTTCTTGTACAACTTCTTCGTAAGCATTTTCCGCGGCAAGAAGGCAGAACAGAATCCATGGCAGTCAAATACTTTGGAATGGACTTCTCCAATGGATGTTCGTTTGCACGGTAACTGGCCACATGAATTGCCTACTGTTTACCGCGGTCCTTACGAGTACAGCAGACCTGATCGTGAATCAGATTTCTTCCCACAGAACGAAGAGGATGCAAATGCCCCTGAGGTGTTGCATGTAGAGGAGAAAGAAGTAGTGAAAGAAGAGGCACCTGTTGAAAACAGCGTATTCTTTGCAGCCATCAAGCGTGTTTTCGGTTTGAGCCGTTAATGCAGCACAGCAGCAGTAAGATATTAAAACTATACAGACGAATGGGTTTATTTACCTGTTCGTCTGTTTTTTTATTGTTCTTTTTTGGCGGGTTGGTAAGGGCTACCGGAAGTGGCATGGGTTGCCCGGATTGGCCGAAGTGTTTTGGCTTGTGGGCTCCCCCAACTTGTGAATGTAAATTGCCGGGGAACTATCAGGCGTTGTTCTTAAAAAAGCGATTGGAAAAGGTTCAGCGATTTGCCAAGGTGCTGAATGGATTGGGCATGCATGAACGTGCGCAATTGTTGTTGACAGACCCATCTGTGCAAGCGCCGGAGGCATTTGATCCTGTGAAGGCGTGGATCGAGTATATCAATAGGTTGTTTGGTGTGTTGAGCGGTTTGTTTGCCATGATCTATTTTGGGTTGATGATTTTGCATTGGCGGAAGATTGAAGGTGGAAAGATGTGGGGTATTTTGGGGTTGTTTTTGTTGCTGTTGAATGGGTGGTTGGGTAGTTTGGTGGTTGCGACGAATTTGTTACCCGGAATAGTTACGATTCATTTCATATTGAGTTTTTTGTGCTTGTTTGCTTACATGGTCTCTTTGCATGGCGCGAAAGCCTATCAATTTAACGGTTTGGATATTCTTCATAAGAAGCAATGGTTTGGTTTGTGGATTACGGTATTTTTAGTGGTTATCATTGGTGCTTGGAGCAGGGAACAAGTGGATCTGTTGAGAATGGGTGGTGACTTGTATATGGAGGGTGATCAGGAAGGATTTTTGGGTTGGGGCATGTTGAATGTATTTGCGATGGATTGGATTTTTGCGGTACATCGGTATTTGCCATTTGTGATATTGGGTTGGATGATTTGGTTGATGCGCAAGGAGGCTAATAAGGGCAATGTTTCAGCGTCTGTGTTGAGTTTGGATAACCCGTTGATGGTGATTGCGGTGTTGTGTGCTCTTCAAATTGGGATTGGTGTAGTTCATATTTGGTTTGTTGTACCTGCTTGGGCACAAGTTTCGCACGTAGTGGTGGGGAGCGCCATAATTACCTATATTTTTGCAGTGTATTTGAGCGCTCGCGCTAAAAAATCAATTTCTGTAGATGAACCCAACCATTAAGGCCTTCGCCCAGCTGATCAAGTTTAGGCTCACGAGCAGTGTGGCTGCCACCTCGGCATTTGGTTATTTTCTTGGGTGTAAATTGAATGCAGATGGTGCTTGGCAGCAACTGTTTGATTGGAAGGTGTTTTTGGGTGTTTTGATTGGTGGTATGTTGGTGGTTTTTGCATCGAACGGACTCAATCAAATCATCGAAAAGGAAAACGATGGGAAGATGGATCGCACCAGCGGTAGACCCATTGTGGAGGAGCGAATTACCCTGTCTCAAGCAATTATATTTTGTTGGATCACAGGCATCGCGGGTATGTTGTTGCTCTCGTTAACGGTGCCATTCGTCGCCGTTTTTCTTTCTGGACTTTCCCTTGCCATTTATGTGTTTGTGTATACACCGATGAAGCAAACCAGCAACATTGCGGTGATGATTGGCGCGATTCCAGGTGCTTTGCCACCATTGATTGGATATACAGCCGTCGTGGGTAGAATTGATGAACCCGGGATGATGTTGTTTTTGGTGCAGTTTTTTTGGCAGTTTCCGCATTTCTGGGCGATTGCTTGGATGTTGCACGACGATTATCAGAAGGCGGGATATTGGATGTTGCCAACCAGCGGGGGTAGAGATAAAAAAGGGGCTTATCAAATCATGATTTATACGGTGCTTTTGATCATCGTGAGCATGACGCCCATTTACTATGGCATGAGTGGACCGAGGGCATTGATTTTGATATTGCCGATATCGTTGTGGGTTTTGTATAAATCCTACGGATTGTTTAAGACTTTGGAAGTAAAGGAAGCGCGTAAGTTGTTGTACGCAACGTTGATTTATACACCGGTGGTGTTTATGGCTTATATATTGTTTTGATCATGGAAAATAGAACCGTAAAGAAAGTGAAGGATCCGGCGCCATTGGTGCCACCAGCGAAGTTTAATTTGTGGTTGTTTATGCTTGCGAGCTGCATGTTATTTGCGGCTTTCGTGAGTGCTTATATTGTGGCTAGGCCCGATGCGGAAGCAAAGCAATTGTGGACGTCTTTTGACTTGCCCATTTATTTCTTTTATTCATTGATCATTTCCATTTTGAGTTCTGTTACGATACAAATGGCGACCAATGCAGCGAAAAAAGATGAGTTGGCTAGAAATAAGGGTTTGATCGCTGTTACCTTGGTGCTTTCGGTGTTGTTTTGTTACTCTCAGTACTTGGGTTGGTCTAGGTTGGTGATGCAAGATTTGACATTTGTGAACGCCAGACCTGAACATATATCAGCAAGTTACGTGTGGGTTATTACGGTATTGCACTTTGTTCACATACTGGGTGGTATCATCTTATTGCTCATCGCCCAAGTGAAGTCGTTTCGTTTGGATATTCATAAAAAGCAGATCACATTTATGTCAATAACAAATACTTATTGGCATTTTGTTGGACTTCTTTGGTTTATATTGTATTTATTTCTTTATTTCGCAAGGTAATTTTCTCAATGGCAAATCATACATCAACACAAGCAGCATTTGAAAATCAACCCACCTGGGCTGGAGGTCGTTCTCCGTTCAACGTGAGTTATGGCAAATTGATGATGTGGATCTTCCTTTTATCGGATGCATTCACGTTTTCAACTTTATTGGTTCAATACGGAACACAGCGTTTTTCGAACGTTGTAACCCCGATTACTACCAAATGGCCTGATCCTGCATCGATCTTCAATCACTTCCCATTCATGCATGGCTTGCATTTGCCTTTGTTGTTTGTGAGTGTAATGACGTTCATCTTGATTTTGAGTTCTGTAACGATGGTATTGGCTGTTGAAGCTGGACATCGCAAGAGCAAAGCTGAGGTAGCTCGTTACATGGTTTACACAATCATTGGTGGTATTGCCTTTTTGAGCTGTCAGGCTTGGGAGTGGTATACTTTCATTCACGAAGGTGCTCGTTTGGATGGAAATACTTTTGGTATTACCAAGCAGGGATATGACCACTTGAATAGCGTAGGTTTTGGCGATCATTTTGAATGGGCTGATGGCGATAGAACTTTCGGACCTGTGCCATTTGCGGCGTTGTTCTTTATCGTGACTGGTTTCCACGGTTTCCACGTATTCAGTGGTGTTGTAATCAACGTTGTGGTATACATCATGACGGTTCGTGGCGTATTTGAGCGCAGAGGTCATTACGAGATGATTGAAAAGGCTGGTTTGTATTGGCACTTTGTGGATTTGGTTTGGGTATTCGTATTTACTTTCTTCTATTTGATCTAACTTTTAATACTGTAAGAACATGGAATTTTATAATAAGCCTGGAGATTACGACGCAATCAATTACATCCCTCATACCGAGAGTCATGGTACCAAAGAACTTTGGAAGACTTTCTGGTTGTTGTTGGGTATTACTGTTTTGGATTTCGTGATATACTTTGTGATGCCAGCCAGCGGTTGGAGAAACTTCATCTTCATTTTCTTTGGATTGGTGAAGGCGTATTACATTGTGGGTGCTTTCATGCACTTAAAGCATGAGAAAATCAATTTGGCGTTGGTGATTTTGGTTCCGATGGTTTTTGTATTGGGATTGATTTCTGGTCTTTTGTACGAAGGCTCAGCGTTGGAAGTGATGAAGTCTATGTAATTGACATGAGTTCAACTAAAAATCGAATAAAAATGGCCGCGGTTGCGGCCATTATCATTTTACCCATCTTGGGTATTTTGCTTTTGGCGCGCGCTCAGTGGGTTCATAAGGAATTGCCCTATTTGGGTGAAACTGTGATTGAAGCCGATGGTACCAAGCAGTACCATACCGTGAGCGATATCAATTTGGTGAATCAACACGGACAACCCATCAATTTGGATGATTTTGATTCCTGCATTGTGGTTGCTAACATCTTCTTTGCCAACTGCGCCGAAGTTTGTCCATCCATGAACAAGCAAATCCAAGTCATTGCGGAAGAGTTTTTGGCATTCCCCAATGTTCGTTTTTTAACGGTTACCATAGATCCTGAACATGATTCGGTGCCTGTTTTGGCAGAATATGCAAAATCGTACAAAGCGGATTTGTATAAGCGTACCTTTGCTACTGGAAGCAAGCGTGAAATTTATGATTGGGTAATGAACGATTTGTTGTTGGCTACGGAGCAGCGCGGACAGGACTTCATCCATGATGACAAATTGGTGGTTATCGACAAGGATAGACACATTCGAGCGATTTTGGAGACATCGGGAAAGACGCTTACTGAAAAATTGGAAAGGGTGAAGCGAATACAAGACGATATTAATAATTTGCAATATGAATACAGAAAAAAAGACTTGGATCAGTGATAAGGGATTTTTCCGGTTGGTAGTTGTTATCACCATTGCGGTGATGGGATTGGTAACGTTGTTGCAATATTTACCAGCCGAGATGCGTCCGAGTGCAGATTTTGCGAAAGTGCTGCCATTGACCAACGCGGTTTTAAACAGTTTGGTTTCTGTGGCTTTGGTTTTGGGCTTTTTGGCCATCAAATCGGGCAAGAAAGGGACCCACCAAGCTTACATGCTCACAGCATTTATACTGTCAACGGTATTTTTGTTGAGCTATGTGACCTATCACACATGCACCGAGCACACCAATTTTGGGGGTGAGGGTACCGAGAAGTACGTGTATTATTTCATCTTGGCGACGCACATTGTTTTGGCAGCGGCGGTTTTGCCAATGGTGTTGTATACGATGTATTACAGCACGAGTGGGAATTTTGTGAAGCACAAAAAGTGGGCGAGGGTAACCTTTCCGATATGGTTGTATGTTTCTGTGACAGGAGTCATAGTTTATTTCATGATCGCGCCGTATTATGCGTTCAAATATTACCCCTTTTAACATGAAACGAATTTTAGCAACTCTGGCATTGACGTTTTTTTCGGTGTTTACCGTGGCCGCTCAATGTCCAATGTGTAAGGCGGCGTTAACGTCGAGTCGTGATCATGCCAAAAACAGACCAGTTGTGGGCAATGGCATCAACAAAGGAATTCTGATGTTATTGGCTACGCCTTATGTTTTGCTTGGCACTGCGGGTGTATTTCTATACCAATACAAACGCAGACAGAAATATGGAAAGTAAACGACAGGGTGTATTGCCCTTTTTGGCTTGCAAGTGTCCGAAGTGTGGCAAGGGCCAGGTTTTCAAGAACAGTATTTTTAGTACGAAATTCGCAGAAACCAACTACAGTTGTACGGTTTGTGCAATGTCTTACGAGCCAGAGCCAGGATTTTTCTATGGTGCGATGTACTTCAGTTATGCGCTGATTGTGGGATTGATCATCACTTGCAGTGTGGTTTTCTACAGTTTGAACTTGTTTGATTATGCCATAGTGGGCATCCCAGCAACAATCATTGTGATGGTACCATTGATTTTTAGGTACAGTAGAATGTTGATGTTGTATGTGGTTTACCCTGCGATGTACAAGGATAAGTTTTACGGCAAGAAGTAAGGCTTACTGTACACTCAAGCTGATTGGTACTTCGAACCAGGCTGCGATATTTTTTCCTTCAAATTTAGCGGGTATCCATTTGGGACAGGCTTTGAGGATACGGATGGCTTCAACGCTGAATTCGGGGCATTTGCTGGAGCTTTCTTTGATTCTGCAATGGGTGACAAGTCCGTTGCGGTTCACCATGAATCGGACCAATACATATCCAGAAATACTGGCATTCACGCAGCGGGCGGGATAAACGAATTGATCGATGATGTATTCTCGAAAGGCTTCATCGCCCCCGAGAAATCTTGAGGGAGTTATGGCTTTGTTGGGTTGCGTAGTGTCTTGGGGTTGCGTAATAAGGTCTTCGGCATCGGCGGGGATTTCCATTAAAACCAAGGTGTTCTCGTTGATTCGTTTGCCTTTTGTTGAAAGGTATGGTGTGAAACTGTTGTATTTTATGGCTTGAAGGATGGTGTCTTTTAATAGAGAGTCTGTGGTATTGCTGTCCCAGATTTCCGCAAAATCCACCCTGCCTTTTTTATTCACGCGCATGTTTACCAGAAACATGATTGAGCCGGTTTCTTGCACTTGTTGATGGATGTAGGGATGGTATTTTTTGATGTTGGTGGTAAAGGTATCCCAACCTTGTTTGGGGGTGGGTTTATTTTGTGTTTTCCACCATGCACTGTGTTTGCTGAGGAGGATGGGTGGTTTTGCTTGTGTATTGGCAGACAATAGGAAAAACAAAATCATGGCAACAGAATGAATGATGGTTCCGATGTTTTGCTTGTATTGTGGTTTACTGCTGTTATTCACTGACATTTTTATAGTGGTATTGTGAGTGTAAAAATACGATGGAAAAGGGGTTTTTGAAAATTTGCTTCATGAAAAGGGGGCGATGGTTACCATCGCCCCCTTTGTGGCTAATCTATGTGAATTGACGATGATTTAATCGGCTTGTACGGCGAGGATTTCTTCGCCACCGGCCATTTTAGCCCTGATTTTGGCTTCGATCTCTGCCATCATTTCGGGGTTGTCTTGAATCAATTCTTTCACGGCATCTCTACCTTGACCGAGTTTGGTTGTATCGTAGCTGTACCAACTGCCACTTTTTTGGATGATTCCTGCGTCTACAGCAATATCAAGTACTTCACCGGCTCTGCTGATACCTTTTCCGTACATGATGTCAAATTCAACCACACGGAACGGCGGAGCAACTTTGTTTTTGGCCACTTTTACTTTTGTGCGGTTACCCATGACATCGTCACCATCTTTGATTTGGGCATTTCTGCGGATATCGAGGCGGATGGATGCATAAAATTTGAGGGCATTACCACCAGTGGTGGTTTCAGGGTTACCGAACATGACACCAATTTTTTCACGAAGCTGGTTGATGAAAATACAGATACAACCTGTTTTGCTGATGGTTCCTGTGAGTTTTCTGAGTGCTTGGCTCATTAATCGGGCGTGTAATCCCATTTTGCTATCGCCCATGTCGCCTTCGATTTCTGCGCGTGGTACCAATGCGGCTACAGAATCCACAACCAATACGTCAATGGCACCCGAGCGGATGAGGTTGTCGGCAATTTCCAATGCTTGTTCTCCGTCATCGGGTTGTGCGATGAGTAGGTTTGAGGTATCGATGCCTAAATTTTCGGCATACAATTTATCAAATGCATGTTCTGCATCGATGAAAGCGCAAATGCCTCCTTTTTTCTGTGCTTCAGCGATGGTGTGCAAAGCGATGGTTGTTTTACCACTGCTTTCTGGACCATAGATTTCAACAATTCTACCGCGGGGGAAACCACCCACGCCGAGTGCCAAGTCTAAACCAAAGGAACCTGTAGAAATTACGTCTACCACTACGCTACGCGTATCGTCCATCTTCATCACCACGCCCTTGCCATAGGTTTTTTCCAAACGCTCAATGGTTTGTTTGAGGGCCTTCATTTTTTCTTGTTGTTCGCTCATAACTATCTATTTAAATAACCGATTAATTGCTGTTGTTGATTTCAAAACTAGTAAAATTGTTTATATAATTGTCAAATATATGATTAAAATTTTATCAACAATGAGAAATGGACATGAAAACGGGATGGATTTGCAAAATTTGCAAAACAAATTTTTACTCAACGGAAAAACTGCAATGAATAACAGCGAGTTGCTGGTTTTGGTTTTGGGGAATGGACGTAAGACGAAGCAGTCAAGGGATTTGGGTGCGCGCTTGTGGACGCATTGTGCGGGTGATTTGCGTTTGTTGGGGCAGATGAGCATGGAAGATTTGTTGCAGGTGGAGGGGATGGGCTCGGCTGGGGTGGTTACCTTGGCGGCGGCATTGGAGTTGGGTCGGAGGAGGGTGATAGAGGCACCCAAAGCCAAGCAGATCAGAAATCCGTCAGACGCGGTGGGGATATTGTTGCCAATGTTTGTGGATGCGGTGGTGGAGAGTTTTTACGTCATCTTTTTGAATCGCGCCAATCGCATTTTGCGGTTAGAATGTGTGAGTATTGGGGGAATGGCGGGTACGGTTGTGGATGTGCGATTGGTATACAAACGGGCTTTGGAACTTCGGGCCACGGGTTTGGTGATGAGTCACAATCATCCATCGGGGAATGATAAACCGAGCGACGCTGATAATCGACTCACGCGGCAATTTGTTGAGGCGGGAAAATTGTTGGATATCACAATTATCGATCACGTGATTATCGCTGGCAACGGCTATTATAGTTATGCGGAGGAGGGGATGTTATCGAGTTGAGAACGCCTTGTGGAGGGTTCCACCAAAAAAATGGAAAAAAACAGCCATTCCTTGTAATATGGAATATCGATTTCTTTTTGGAAACATTAAATTTGCATACTTATGAACCAATTCAACGCCCTTTATTCGGAGTCTTTTTCGGATCGCCATATCGGTCCAAGACAAAGTGATTTGAATGCCATGCTTGCCACCATTGGTGGGGCGAGTTTGGATGAGTTGATCGATCAAGTTGTGCCTAGCAACATCCGTTTGCCCAAGCCTTTGAGCGTGGGTGAGGCGATGAGCGAGGTAGAGTTTTTGTCGATGTTGCGTGAAAAAGCGGCGAAGAACAAGACTTATAAGAATTTCATCGGGATGGGTTATTACAACACGCACACACCCGGTGTAATTTTGCGTAACATCATGGAAAATCCAGGATGGTATACCCAGTACACGCCTTATCAGGCAGAGATTAGCCAAGGTCGTTTGGAAGCATTGTTGAACTATCAAACGATGGTGATCGACCTTACCGGTATGGAGTTGGCGAACGCATCGTTGTTGGATGAAGGTACGGCTGCTGCTGAGGCGATGAACATGTTTTATGGTTTAGACAAGAAGAGTGCTGCGCACCGCTTTTTTGTAGACAACAGTGTGTTTCCTCAGACTGTAGATATTTTGATTACGCGTGCAGAGCCCATTGGGATTGAGATTGTGCGTGGAGATTATAAAACTTTTGCTGCTGATGCATCTTTCTTTGGGGCTTTGGTTCAGTATCCAAATGCAGAGGGTAGCGTAGAGGACTATAGGGCGTTTGTGGCTTCTTGTAAGGCGGCCAATGTGAAGACTTGTTTTGCATCGGATTTGATGGCGTTGACGTTGTTGACCCCTCCCGGTGATTTTGGTGCTGATTGCGTTGTGGGTAACACCCAGCGTTTTGGTGTGCCATTGGGCTTTGGTGGACCGCATGCGGCGTTCTTCGCAACCAAAGACGAGTTCAAGCGTTCTATCCCAGGTCGTATCATTGGTGTATCCATTGATGCCGAGGGCAACCGCGCTTTGCGTATGGCTTTGCAAACCCGTGAGCAGCATATCAAACGTCAGAACGCTACGTCAAACATCTGCACCGCGCAGGTTTTGTTGAGCATCATGGCGGGTATGTTCGGCGTATACCACGGTCCAGAAGGATTGAAAAAAATCGCTCAGCGCATCCATGCGTTGGCTGCTTCTTTGGGCGATGCCATCTTGAAAACGGGCAATGGCGTATACAGTTTGCAACACGGTCATTTCTTTGATACCATTTTGGTGAATGTACCTCATACAGAAACCATTCAAGCATTGGCTTTGGCTGAGGGCATCAACTTGCGATACAGTGATGGCCTTGTGGGTATTTCAGTAGATGAAACCACAACCATGGCGGATGTAGAAAAATTGGTGAGCATTTTTGCCCGTGCCATCGAAGGTGCTGCGGCAAAGCCAGAGGGTTCAGTATCGCACAAGTTGCCAGCGGCGTTGTTGCGTGAGAGCAATTTTATGTTGCACCCTGTGTTCAACCGTTACCATTCAGAGCATGAGATGTTGCGTTATATCAAATCGTTGGAGGCCAAAGATTTGAGTTTGTGTCACTCCATGATTTCTTTGGGTAGCTGTACCATGAAGTTGAATGCAACCACGGAGATGATTCCTGTAACTTGGCCCGAGTTCAACAGTTTGCATCCATTCATTCCGATGGATCAGGCCAAGGGCTATATGGAGATCATCGAGGAGTTGAATAAAGATTTGAGCGAAATCACCGGTTTCCATACCATGAGTATGCAGCCAAACTCTGGTGCTCAAGGTGAGTATGCAGGTTTGATGGTGATTCGTGAATATTTCAAAGATCGCGGCGAATCGCACAGAAACATCGCTTTGATTCCATCAAGTGCGCACGGTACCAACCCTGCTTCGGCGGTGATGGCGGGTATGCAAGTGGTGGTATCGCCTTGTGATGAAAACGGAAACATCGACGTTGAAGACATTCGCGCGAAGGCCGAGCAATACAAAGACAATTTGGCTTGTTTGATGGTGACTTACCCAAGTACCCACGGTGTGTTTGAAGCGGCGATTACTGAGTTGACCGATATCATTCACCAAAATGGTGGACAGGTTTATATGGATGGTGCGAACATGAATGCGCAGGTTGGTTTGACATCGCCAGGTATGATTGGTGCCGATGTATGCCACTTGAACTTGCACA
>JAIYBO010000219.1 GCA_027488495.1 Bacteroidota bacterium
AATACCACCCTTCTCAAAAGGGTATCCGTTTCATCGATGGAACTTTTTAATCCGTATTTATCCCGTCCGTTGTAACACCAAAAATTCCATTGTGTGGTTTGACTTTGTTTATAATCAACCCTGGCGTTGAGGTCATGAATATTCCCTATCAAACCTGATTCTTCACCCGCTCCAAACAACCAATCCAGATAACTCCGTCGAATGGCAAAAGAACCTGTAACCTTTCCTCTGTGATCGAGTGGGCCATCCATTGCAACGTTTGCCGTGAGCGGATCAACATGCATTTTACCTGTCCAGTATTTTGCGGCTCCACCATCGGTTTGAATATCAACAACACCCCCACCCGCTCTACCACCATAACGCGCTGGCGCAACGCCGCGATAAAAATCTACCGACTTTACAATTTCGGTGTTGTAATTAGACAAGAATCCCCAAACGTGACCATTGCCATAAAGGGGCATACCATTCATCAATAGCAAATTTTGATCTGCATTACTACCACGCACAACGAGTCCCGATAAACCTTCAATACCGCCTGTAACACCGGGCAAGTACTGTAAGTATTTTACAGGGTCTGCAACAGACAATACACTGGGCGATTGTATGATTGCCTTTTTGGTGATTGAGTAATATGACGGTTTGAGGTTATATAGTGACAGATACTCGGTGGCAGAATCTAGCTCATTGTATCCAACTGGCCTAAGGAAAAAATTCCGACTCACAGAGGCTTGCACATCGATAACCACCTTTTGGGGTTTGAAACCAGGCGCAGCAACAATGATGGTTTTATCTCCTTGCTTGGTACCGTATTGATAATATCCCTGAGAATTGGTTTCCACAAACGCGAAACTCGCAGAATCCACAATGATGGCACCGGGAATTGTTTCTAGTGTTTTCTTATTGTAAACCCAACCTGTGATCGCTGGAATTTGGGCTGATAAGGCAGTGCTCATCAAAAAGAAAAAGAGGCAAAAAACCTTCGATAAACGCATTATCACAAATATAAGCAATTGATTGCGGTTTATGAATACGATTGCTCCACCTCAACACCATGGGCCAGGGCCTGAATCCCTTTGGCTTGAATTTGGTTTTTTCTGATGCAAACCCATATGTGTACCAATTTATTGGTTGATTTTCGCTCAATGCGCTGAATGATCTCATGCGCCAATGTCTCGAGTAGCTTTGTTTCTTTTTGAGATTCCTCTAAAACGATGGCCGATATACTGCCGTAATCGATTGTATTGTTTAATTGATCGCTCAATTGCGTTGAATTGAATTTCACCTTCACACTCACGGTGAGCATTACTTTCGAAATTCGCTCTTCGTCAAACCACCCAATTGGGGCATGAACTTGCAATTGGTCAATAAAAATGGTTGTTAACATATTCTTGAATGAAAAAACTTATGCAAAGAAAACAACTATGTTACATTTGTAATTGATAAGTTATATGAGTTCACAAGAAATTTCAGATTTACTTTCGTCCAACCAAGGCAAGGATCGATACGTTGCACCAGATTTTTACGCCATTGATGACTTGCTCACGGAGGAACAAAAACTGATTCGCTCTTCGGTGAGAGAATACGTAAAACGCGAATTGAGTCCAATCATTGAGCATTTCGCTCAGCAAGCTGAATTCCCCAAACACATCGTAAAACAACTCGGTGAGATTGGTGCATTTGGACCTCAATTGCCTTTGGAATATGGTTGTGGCGGCATGGACTATACCACCTACGGAATCATCATGCAGGAACTAGAGCGTTGCGATAGCGGCGTGAGATCCACCGCCTCTGTTCAGGGCTCATTGGTGATGTATCCAATTTATAAGTTTGGTAGTGAGGCGCAGAAAAACAAATATCTGCCCAAATTGGCTTCGGGCGATTGGCTGGGTTGTTTTGGATTAACTGAACCTGACCATGGATCCAATCCGGGTGGCATGACCACGAATTTCATCGACAAAGGAGATCATATTGTGCTCAATGGCGCCAAAATGTGGATCAGCAATGCGCCATTTGCCGATGTGGCTGTAGTATGGGCAAAAAATGAGGCCGGAATCGTTCATGGAGTGATTGTAGAACGCGGCATGGAAGGCTTTACTACCCCCACTACCCATAACAAGTGGAGTTTGAGGGCAAGTTGTACTGGCGAGCTGGTTTTTGATAACGTAAAAGTCCCCAAAGAGAATATTTTGCCTGGGGTGACCGGATTAAAAGGCCCACTCACTTGCTTGAACAGTGCGAGATACGGCATCAGCTGGGGTGCCTTGGGTGCCGCTATGGACTGTTATGACACCGCTGTCAGATACGCCAAGCAGAGAATTCAATTTGGCAAACCCATTGGCGGTTTCCAATTGCAACAGAAGAAATTGTCAGAAATGCTAACCGAGATCACCAAAGCACAATTGTTGGTTTGGCGCTTGGGTCAGTTGATGGACAAGGGTCTTGCTACACCCGCACAAATTTCAATGGCCAAAAGAAACAACGTTGAAATTGCTCTGAATGTAGCGCGTGAAGCCAGACAGATGTTGGGCGGCATGGGTATAACAGGTGAATTCCCCATCATGCGACATATGATGAATTTGGAGTCTGTTGTGACCTATGAGGGAACTCACGACATCCATTTGTTGATATTGGGCATGGAAATTACTGGCGAAAACGCCTTTGTTTAAATTTAAAAGAGATTAAGATGTATCAGATAAAATTTGGAACCGATGGATGGCGAGAAATCATCGCCGATGAGTTTACAGTAGCCAATGTAAGGCGAGTGGCTAACGCTACAGGACAATGGCTCAACAATAGTGATTTGCCAAAAAGTTGCGTTGTGGGTTACGATTGCAGATTCGGTGGTGAAATGTTTGCCAAAGAAACTGCTCGTCAGTTGGCAGCTCAAGGAATTCAAGTGATTATTTCGAACGGTTTTGTTTCCACCCCAATGATTTCATTGGCGGCCAACCAATTGAACTCGGGCGCTGGAATTATCCTGACTGCGAGTCACAACCCCCCAACGTACAATGGTTATAAAATCAAAGCCAATTATGGAGGTCCTGCCATACCTTCGGAAGTAACCAAGGTGGAAAATTTGATCCCAAACGATTTGGTTGCCGCTGGCGACACTTTTGAATCGTATTTAAACAATGGAATGATTGAATACGGGGATTTTGAAACCATGTATTACAATCACTGCATCAATCAATTTGATATGGATGCATTGTCTTCTATCTCCTCTGGATTGGTTTATGATGCGATGTACGGTGCCGGTCAATCGATTGTGAAAAGATTACTCCCGGAGGCCACCATTTTACATGGCAATCACAATCCTGGCTTTGAGGGGCGCGCTCCTGAACCGATTTTGAAGAATTTGCCCGAAATAGGTCCATTGATTCAGTCAAAGGAATCGTATTTATGCGGTTTGGCTACGGATGGCGATGCAGATAGGATTGGATGGTTCGATGAAAAAGGCAATTTTGTAGATTCACATCATTTGATTTTGTTGTTGATTGAGTATCTAACCACATTCAAAGGGTATTCAGGTAAAGTGGTAAAAAGCTTCTCTGTGAGCGATAAAGTGCAAAAACTTTGTGACCTCAAAGGTTTAGAAGCGATCACTACAAAAATTGGATTCAAATACATCTGCGAATACATGGTTACCGAGGATGTTCTTATTGGTGCCGAAGAAAGCGGTGGTATTGCCATTAAAGGACATATTCCAGAGCGCGATGGCGTATGGATGGGTTTGGTTTTGATGGAATACATGGCAAAAACAGGCAAAACCGTGTCTCAGTTGATTGAAGACATGTATTCGAAGGTAGGTTCATTTGCTGTGGAAAGATACGACTTACACTTAACCAATGAGTTGAAGGAAAGCATCATTGAAAAATGTAAATCAAGAAGTTACAATTCATTCGGAAGTTTCAATGTGGTATCAGTTGAGGATGTTGACGGATTCAAATTCCGTTTACACGATGGATCTTGGGTGATGATCAGGCCAAGCGGTACTGAACCAGTTTTGAGGGTATACTCTGAAGCCAGCAGTTCAGCTGCGTCTTTTGCAATATTGGATGCAACCAAGGCAACCATTCTAAATTAACTCCACTACAGTATTGGAAAACCAACCATTACAAATCGACATTCGACAAGTAATCGCCTCAAAAAGCGCGAAGCTTTCGCGTTGGTTACCAGGGTTTGTAATTCGTTGGTTTGAAGGTTTTGTGCATCAGGATGACCTAAACCACATCTTGAGCAAATATCACGGTTATGGAGGCACTGATTTCGCATCCAACGTAATCGAAGAAATGCAATGTGCAATTCATGTGATTAACAAAGACAACATACCTAACAATGGCCAAGTTGTGGTGGTAGCCAATCACCCAATGGCTGGATTGGATGCTTTGGCGTTGTTCAGCGAAGTGGGGAAAATTAAAAAAAGCGTTAAAATCATTGCAAACGATGTTTTGGCGCATATCCCGCAGTTCAAAGAAAACTTTATCCCTGTGAACAAATTTGGAAAAAAAGCCAAAGATTCCATGGTAATGGTAGACCAAGCCTACGCCTCGGGTGAAATGATGATTGTATTTCCTGCTGGCTTGTGTTCAAGAAAAATAGATGGAGTGATTATGGATTTGGATTGGCAAAAAAGTTTTCTCGCCAAAGCGATTCAGTATAATTACACAATCATTCCAGTTCATGTGAATGGTTGTAACTCGAATCGCTTTTATAGATTGGCGAATTGGCGAAAGTTCCTTGGAATTAAATTCAACATTGAAATGTTGACATTGGCTGACGAATTGTACAAACAAAAAGGCAAAGAAATCACTTTAACCATTGGGAAGCCAATCTCTTCTAGCATCTTCAAAAAAAAGAATGTGTGGAATGAAGCCCAACAGTTAAAGAAATTTGTTTACACCCTTCAAGGTAATCCAAACGCCACTTTTCAATTGGATTGATCATCAATCTCAATTATTTTCTTATTTTTACCGAATGAGTGTAACTGGCATGACAGAGAAAATCATTGACCCTATCGAAAGAGAATTACTGATTGCTGAATTAACGTCAGATATTTTTGTTCGTCCTACCAACAACGCTTCGAACGAAATTTACATTTTCAATGGGAACAACAAGCCCCATTTGATGAGAGAAGTGGGTCGTTTGCGTGAGGTTAGTTTCAGGGCTGCAGGTGGTGGTACCGGAAAGTCTATTGATATCGATGAATTTGATTTGGGGAAATACGCCTACAGCCAGTTGATAGTTTGGGACCCATCGGAAAAAGCCATTGTGGGTGGATATCGCGTGGTTTTATGCAAAGATACAAAAGACGAAAATGGCGAATTCCACTTATCAACGAGAGAGATTTTTGACTTTTCTGAGAAATTGAAATCTGATTATTTCCCCTACGCCATTGAATTGGGTAGAAGTTTTGTTCAACCTGAATTTCAGCCAAGTGCAGGAAGCAGAAAAGGTTTGTTCTCTCTCGACAACTTATGGGATGGATTGGGCGCATTGGTGGTCATGCACCCAGAGATGAAATACTTTTTCGGGAAAATCACCATGTATACTGATTTCAATCGCGAAGCAAGAGATACGATTTTGCGATTTATGCATCATTATTTCCCAGATCCCGATCAATTGGTTAAAATCGACACCCCCATTCAGTTGGAATTTGAATGCGAAGATTTCATGGAGAAGTTGGTGGGTTTGGAATACAAAGACGGCCATAAGTTATTGAACACTCGCGTTCGTGAGTTGGGCGAAAACATTCCTCCTTTGTTCAATAACTACATGAACTTGAGCCCTACAATGCGGGCATTCGGCACCTCAGTCAATGACCATTTTGGCAATGTAGAGGAATCTGGAATTATGGTGACGATTGCGGACATTTATCCCCAGAAAAAAGATAGGTACATACTGCCCTATTTGGAATATTTGCAACAAAAGTAAGAGAGATGGCCGGAACCCTCTTTATGCGCTCGCTTTTAAGAAACTACGATCATTTAACCACTTTGAAAGTGTATTTTTCACCTGTTTTTGAGTCGTAAATGCACCCAGTGTAAATTCCATCAGATAATTGCGATAAATCTATGATTTGATTGGGATTTACGCTCTTTTTACACACCATCTTCCCCATTATATCATACAGAAAAATTTCACCACTCCAATGGGGATTTTTCGAATTAGAAACGATGAGTTCTGAGGATTGATTCACATAGGACATCCATCCAGATTTCAATTCATTGTTTTTTATGCTGGCATATTTATCAATGATTTTCAATGTTTCAAAAGCATCAATTTTGCCATAGCCGCTGTTTCCATTGGAATCATTGGTGGTAAACTGGTCTTTTCTGGCGGTGAGTCTCCACAGCTGTCGAATTTCAGCGGGTGTTAACCATTCATTTGCTTGTAGATACAGGGCCACGATCCCAGCAACATGTGGGGATGCCATCGACGTCCCAGAAAACATCGCATAGTAAACATCTTGCCCGTTGTAGGTGGTTTTGTGAACAATTTCATTGTTTAACCAACCCGGAACCTGTCTTCTATGCAATGCTGATGCAATCATCTGCCCCGGAGCGATCACATCGGGCTTTATACGTCCATTCGGAAAATCTTTGGTACTTGGCATCAAACCTCGACTACTAAATCCTGCGATATCTCCCACTACATGCCAAGGCTGATTGAAATATTTGCCTTCAAAATTGGTCCATTCATTTCTATTGATGTAAGCTCCAGCGGTTAAAGTGTGCGTGCCTGATCCACCATTTTCTCCAACAGAACCTTCGGCTATACCTGCAATAAACTTGGTTCCGAATTTTTGATTTTTATGACCATCGTAAAAGTGCCCGGATGTCCAACGATAAGCCTGCCCAGAATTCCAAGCATGAACTTCACCCGAGCTCGTTAACCCCAATTGAATGTATCCATTTTGCGGTCGATTGTGTTCGATAATCAGAAACAAATTGGGTTTGTTGTTTAAAGGATACACTTGTTCCGAAGCGATGACCCATAGGGTGTCGGTCCCTTTGTGATACATCTTTTTATATGATCCACAATTGACACAATCACCGGCCACATTCCATGGAACATTAACAATCCTGTTTCCAAAAGTGTCAACCAAAGAAATTTGCACGCTCAACTTATCGCCCACTCCACCCCAAATGTCTGTCATCACGTTTTCGCGTGGATGGTTTTTCCTATTGTTATCCAGGGCTAAGGTAAACACAGTATCGGATTTCGTTTGGGCGTATATGTGCATTTGGTTTCGGCCGTCGTTACCAGCAGCGCCTACCACAATTCTACCCGATCCAACCAATGACTTTACCGAGCGATCAAACAGCGATGTGCCATCGTGTGGTCCTGTGTGCATGCCCCAGCTCAAATTACAAACGGCGGGCATCCCTCGCTTTTCTGCCAAGTCAAATACATATTTATACCCATCGATGATGGTAGGATTTGCCACAACGTAATCACCCAAACCGCTTCCACCCAATGTATCGTTGGCATATTTGATTCCTACAAATGCTAAATCGGCATCTGACGCCATGCCCCTGTATTTCAAATTTGGCGATGCCAATCCAGAACCAGCTGCAATTCCAGCCACGTGTGTACCATGTGACCCAT
>JAIYBO010000168.1 GCA_027488495.1 Bacteroidota bacterium
ATCTCGTCCAAACCGTTGGCATCCACGTTCAAGGCTTTCAAAGCAAACTTGGCGATATCCAAAGTAATGGTGCCATCGCCTTTAACTTGAGCGAAGTCACGGGTTCTTCGAAGAAGTGCGTTGGCAATACGTGGGGTTCCTCGACTTCTTCGGGCAATTTCGAAAGCCGCTTCTTCTACGATGGGCGATTGCAAAATATGGGCACTTCTGCCCACGATGTTTGTAAGGGTTGCAGCATCGTAATATTCCAACCTGCAGTTGATCCCGAAACGAGCCCTCAAGGGAGATGTCAATAAGCCACTTCGCGTTGTAGCGCCCACCAAAGTAAAGGGCTGCAAAGCGATTTGTACACTCCTGGCATTTGGTCCGGTATCGATCATGATATCAATCCGGTAATCTTCCATGGCAGAGTAGAGGTATTCTTCCACTACCGGACTCAATCTGTGTATTTCATCGATGAATAAAACATCACCCTCTTGCAAGTTCGTGAGTAAGCCGGCTAAATCGCCTGGTTTCTCTAGAACAGGGCCCGATGTAATTTTCATGCTGCTCCCCATTTCGTTGGCAACGATGTGACTTAGGGTGGTTTTACCCAAGCCTGGAGGTCCGTGAAGTAGGATGTGATCGAGTGCTTCCCCACGCAATTTCGCCGCTTCAACGAAAATTTTGAGGTTCTCTATGATTTTGGGTTGTCCTGTGAAATCGCCAAAATCAGCCGGTCGCAACACTTTTTCAATGTCCTTGTCGGAATTGCTCATGTTGTTGGCGTTGGGGTCGAGGTTGGGATTCATGGTTGGTGTTTATTGGGCGGTGTGAGCGAGTTTGCGCAGTTGTTGATCCAGTTGATCGTTCACTTGCCACAGGGGCGGACGAACGGTGGTGCCGCACAAAGATTTTTCGTTGAGCATGGTTTTGATGCCGCCGGGGCTGCCGTCGTTGAAAATGGCGATGGCTGATTCTAGTACAATTTCATGGGCTTTGCGTGCAGCAGTAAAATCGCCCTGTAGGGCTGAATGAACCATGCCGGAGAAAGTTTTAGGGAAGATGTGGTTGATTACTGAAATCACGCCGCTGCCTCCGCAGGCTGTAATGGGGAATGTGAGGGCATCGTCGCCGCTGATTACCAAGAAGTCTGCGGGTTTGTTTTTGAGGATGGTCATTACCTGCTCCATGTTACCACTGGCTTCTTTGGTTGCCACGATGTTGGGGTGGTTGGCCAGTTCTAGCTGGGTGGCGGCGGTCATGTTGCTGCCAGTTCTGCCAGGGACGTTGTATAGGATTACCGGAAGCGGTGAAGCATCGGCAATTTGGTTGTAATGGTAAATGATGCCCTTTTGGTTGGGCTTGTTGTAGTAGGGCGATACGCTGAGGATGGCGGTAAGGCCAGTGGTGTTGAGTTGTTTTAATTGTTCAACCACGGCGGTTGTGTTGTTTCCGCCAACGCCCAAAACCAGGGGCAATCGACCGGCATTGGCCTTCATGATGCATTCTATCACTTGGGCTTTCTCATTGCTGCTCAATGTGGCGCTTTCACCAGTGGTACCCAACATCACGAGGTAGGTTGTGCCACCGGCGATTTGTTGTTCCACGATTCTTTCAAGGGATTCAAAATCAATGCTATAGTCCTCTTTGAAAGGGGTGATGAGTGCGGTTCCTGTGCCTATGAGTTCTTTCATGCCAATTTATTAAGGTGTTCTTTGATATCGCAAAGGTACTGATTCAAATTGTGCTTCTCTGCGGGGTTGATCAATACGTCGAAATTCTTGATGTGTTTGGCGTTGTAGGGGCCTACTTTGCAGGCGGCTTTGCTCACCGATGCCATGCCCAAAAAATGCCAATCGCCTTTTAAATCAAGCGAAATAAAGAAGTCGGTATCGAATTGCAATACGTTTTTAAGGTCTTCTGATTTGGGGAACCCGGTTCGGTCGAAATCCCATCGCCCTACGTGGTGGGTATTGGCTTCGGGGACGAGCGGAGTTTCATCTTTGGTTTTTACGTTGAAGTAAATGATGCGGATGATTTGTTTCCCCATCTGCTTTAGGTATTCAATGTATTCCTTTACAATTTTTGTTTCGGCCGGGGAGATTTCACTGTCCCAGCAAATCACAAAGCGCTTGGCTTTTTCAAAATTGGGGGCATATCGAAGTTTGCCAAATTCTTTGGCTTTGTGTTGGTGCAGTTTTCCGATAACTTGCGATACCCATCCTGGTTTTTGGCTCATGCTTTTTTGTGGTTAAAGAAGTTCTAAGAATTGGTCTTCGCTAATGATTTGCACACCCAGTTGCGTGGCTTTTTCGAGTTTGGATGGGCCAATGCCGTCGCCAGCTACCAGGAAATCGGTTTTTCCAGTAACTCCGCTGCCAACTTTGCCGCCATGGGCCTCTATCAATGCCTTGATTTCATCGCGAGAGTGTTTTGCGAAAACCCCGGAAATTACAAGCGTTTTACCTGCCAATCCATCGCCAAGACTTTCTTTTTCAATGGCGGTGAATATGAGTCCAGCCGTTTTCATCGACTCTATACCCATGATGTGCTTGGGGTCGCTGAAATATTGCACCACGGATTCTGCGATGCGCTCACCAATTTCGTCGATGCCGATGAGTTGCTCTGCAGATGCTGCCATGAGGTTGTCGATGTTTCCCATGCCTGCGGCGAGTTTTTTGGCCACGGTTTCTCCCACATAGCGGATCCCCAATCCAAAGAGTACGCGTTCGAAGGGTTGTTTTTTGCTCTCTTCGATGCCTTGGATCAAGTTTGTGGCAGTTTTTTCTCCCACGCGATCCAATGCGAGGACTTGTTCAAATGTGAGGGTGTATAAATCTGGCAGGTCTTTAACCAAACCTGCGGCGTACAGTGTTTCGGCCATTTCCGCGCCAATGCTTTGAATGTCCATGGCTTTTCTGCCAACAAAATGTTCGATTTTTCCGATGGCTTGGGGTGGGCATTCATCGATGTTTGGGCAATAGTGCTGTGCTTCCCCTTCTTTTCTTTGGAGTTGGGTGTTACACTCGGGGCAATGGGTGATATAAGGGTGGGGGGCAGAGTTGGGGTTTCTTCTGGAGAAATCTACACCCACAATTTTGGGGATGATTTCGCCCCCTTTCTCAACAAAAACGGCATCGCCCACACGCACGTCGAGGCGTTCAATTTCATTGGCGTTGTGGAGGCTGGCTCGCTTTACTGTGGTTCCGAGCAATTGCACGGGTTGTAATTCTGCAACGGGTGTGATGGCGCCGGTTCTGCCCACTTGGTAGGTGATGCCGAGAAGTGTTGAGCTGGCGGTTTCGGTTTGAAACTTGTATGCGATGGCCCATCGGGGTACTTTGGCTGTGAAGCCCAATTCTTCTTGGTATCGGAACGAATTCACTTTGATCACCACTCCGTCGGTGTCGTATCCCAAATGATGTCGGGCCTCATTCCAGTGATTGAGGTATTGAAATACGGCTTGAATGTTGGGGCAGGTTTGGCTGTGTTCTGCGGTTTTTATGCCCCACTGATGGGCGTTTTGGAGCGATTCGCTGTGTGATGCAAAGGGGTTGCTATCGGCAAGGAAATGGTATAGGGTAATGTCGAGCGGTCTCTTAGCGACTTCTTTCGGGTCTTTGATTTTGAGCGAACCGGAGGCCACGTTTCTGGGGTTGGCGTATTGCGCTTCTCCGTGTTCGGCTCTTTGGGCGTTGAGTTTTTCAAAACCTTTTCGGTGCATGAAGATTTCACCACGGATTTCGAACGATGCGGGATAATTTCCGTGCAATTGTTGTTTTACGCTGCGGATGGTTTTCACATTTTCGGTTACGTCATCGCCCTGAAACCCATCGCCCCGGGTGATGGCTTGCGACAATTGGCCGTTTTCGTAAAACAGAGAGATGGCCAGTCCGTCGATTTTGAGTTCGCACACATATTCAACCTCTGCGATGCCGAGTGATTTTCTCACGCGTTCATCAAACTCCAGCAATTCCTCCTCGGAGTAGGTATTGCCGAGCGATAGCATTCTGCGTTTGTGGGGCACTGTTTTGAACTCTTCGAGCAGCGATCCACCCACGTGTTGGGTTGGGCTATCGGCAAGGGTGAATTCGGGGTATTGTTTTTCTAAGGCTTCAAGTTCTTTGAGTTTTATATCGAACTGATGGTCTGAAATTGTGGGCTCTGCCAAAACGTAGTAACGGTAGTTGTGTTCTTTGAGTTCGGCACTGAGGGCTTGTATTTTGGCTTGTACTTCGGCGATTTGCATGGCTAGATACGCAGCAACCAAATTACGATGACGGCCTCTGTGACAACGAATTTTAAGGGTAAGAGTTATTCACAATTTCGCGATAATTTGGCCCCATATTTTATGGTCCCACAGATTTGTGGTTACTTGCGTTACATTTTAAATAGTATGTCTAATTTGCCCGTTGCCCCCAACCACGTTGTAAGCATTTCTTACACCCTTTCACTCGCCGATGGCGAAGTTGCTGATTTCGCAGAAGCTGATGCGCCTTTGGTATTTATTCATGGCATTGGCCAAACTTTGGATGCTTTCGATGCGAGGTTGGAAGGTTTGAATGTTGGCGATGGTTTTTCATTTCAATTGCCTGCCGAAGAAGGTTATGGTATGCACACAGATGAATGGATCGTAGAATTGCCGAAGTCTGTTTTCGGTGGCGATGATGTTCCAGCTGATTTGTTGCAATTGGGTGCGATGTTGCCTATGCAAGACCAAGATGGCAATCCGATGGACGGTGAAGTGATTGAAATTGGTGATGATACCGTGAAGATGGATTTCAATCATCCGTTGGCTGGTGAAGCGTTGCATTTCACAGGAACCATTTTGGCAGTGCGTGAGGCTACGGCCGAAGAATTGGACCACGGTCACGTTCACGGCGAAGGCGGACATCACCACTAAGCAAACCTAGGGTCTGCTTGGTAAGGGATTTTTGTCATCTTGCTCACCTCGATGTTAAATACGCCGAAGTCTTCGGTGATATATCCCCACATTCGGTAAACGCCTCTTCCATGGAATGGATGGGCTTTTAACGATGGTGGGAAATGTATGCTATCGAAATAATGGCCATCGGCATCGAGCCAAGTGCCAAAATTCATTTCTTTCCCATCGGAGGTTTTGGTGGGTTTTACCGTTACGAGATATCCCTCGATCACAACGCCTTTGTTTTTCATTGTACTGAAGTGTTTGCCCCTCATTTTGGATAGGTGTGGCATGTTGGGACAGTGTGGGTAGGGTGCGTCTTTGATCATGTAGAAGGGGTTTGTGAGGGAGAATCCCAGCAGGTTGCGTTCGTCGTGGGCGATTTCTAACCACGAGTCTTCCAGATTTGGGAGCTGGTATTCTTTGGTGGGTTCTATGAAGAGTTTTTCTGTTTGATGGGTGATTTTTTTGCCTGCGTAAAGGGCGTGCGCTTCCCACATGAGGGCTTTTCTGCTTTTGTCCCAGCACCTACAAGCCCCAATTTGGATGAGGATTTTGAGCTGTTCTAGTCCCGGTTCAACGCGCTGCTTGAAATCTCCGAGGCCAATGAAAGGCCCGTTTTGCTCTCGGCTTTGTAAGATTTTTTGCATGTTTTTTTGCTCTAGCCCGTCTATGAGCCCTAGTCCTAGCCACAGGGTTTTCTCTTGAATTCGGGTGAGGCCTTCGCTGTGGTTGATGCAGGGGGCTTGGATGTTGGCACCGCTTTTTCTGGCGGCGTGTACATAGAATTCTGTGCGATAGAATCCCCCAAAATTGTTGATTACGGCGGTATAGAATTCCAAGGGGTAGTAGGCCTTGAGGAATAGGCTTTGGTAGCTCTCCACGGCGTAGCTCGCACTGTGTCCTTTTGCAAAACTATACCCAGCAAAACTTTCGATTTGATGCCATACTTCGGCAATCAAGGTGTCTTTATGTCCTTTTTGGGCTGCGGCAACAAAGAACGATTCTTTGACTTTTTGGAATTCTTCTTTGCTCCTGAACTTGCCGCTCATACCCCTGCGCAGTACATCGCTTTCGCCCAAGCCAATGCCCGCGAAATGGTGAGCTACTTTGATCACATCTTCTTGGTAAACCATGATGCCGTAGGTTTCTGGCATAAGGTCCCACAACACGGGATGGGCTTCTTTTCTCTTTTCAATTTGCACGTGTCTTTCGATGAATGTGCGCATCATGCCGCTTCGGGCCACGCCGGGTCTGATGACGCTGCTTGCCGCCACCAGGGTGAGGTAATCGCTGCATTTGAGTTTCCGCAGTAGCTGTCGCATGGCTGGACTTTCTACGTAAAAACACCCCGTAGTATGTCCGCTCACGATCAGTCTTTGTATGCGTTCGTCGCTTTTGAACTGGTGGATTTGGTGTATATCTACTTGGGTGTTTTGGTTTTGTTTGATGTAGGTTACCGCGTCTTTGATATGCCCTAGCCCTCGCTGCGAAAGGATGTCGAATTTGGCAATCCCAAGGTCTTCGGCTTCTAGCATGCTAAACTGTACAACGGGGAATCCTTTTGGTGGCAGGAAGGTTGCGCTGTAGTGGTGGATGTGTTTTTCGGGGATGAGGATGCCTCCCACGTGGATGCTGAGGTGGTTGGGGAGGTTGTGGATGCGATGGGCGTGTTTGAGCAGTTCTTGGTATAGGGTTGGACTTTGGTTTTGTTCGATGCTGGGTTGGGTGGCGGATGATGCGGTGGTTGTTTGTGTGCTGTTTGATTTGCTTCCGAGGGTTCTGTTTCGGATGTTGTGTCCGATGCCCGGTTGGGCGTATACGTTGTTGTTTTCCTGTGTATGGGATTGGAAGGCGGCTTGGCTATAGTAGGAGGGTTTGTTGAGCAGGGCGTCTATTTCCGATTTGGGCAAGCCAAATACTTTTCCAAGTTCTCTCACTACGGCATTGGTTTGAAAGGTGCTGTAGGTGGCCAGCAGCGCTGCTCCGTGGTCTTTGTATTTGTTGAGGATGTATTGGGTGACATGGTCGCGGTCTTGCCATGAAAAATCAAGGTCGAAGTCGGGCGGACTGCTCCGATGCGGGTTGATGAATCGTTCAAAGTAGAGGTCGAGGTCGATGGGGTCTACATCGGTAATTTTGAGGCAGTAGGCCACCATGGAGTTGGCGCCTGAGCCTCTGCCTACATAGAAGAAGTTGTTTTCTTGAGCAAATCTACAGATGTCCCAATTGATGAGGAAGTAGGTGGTAAATCCCAATTGGTAGATCATTTGCATTTCTTTTTCTAATCGTTGGGTGGTGGAGAAGGTGTATTGTGGGTATCGATCATGGAGGCCTTTTGTGGCCAGTTCTCTGAGCATTCGAAAGTCTTGATCGGTGTTACCTGTGAAGGTGTTTTTATTTTGGGGGTGGTTCCATTGGAATGTCCAGGCGCAGCCTTCTGCGAAGGCAAGCGCCTGGGACAGCAAGTAATCCGCTGCCACAAATTTTGAAAAAATTTGGCGCAGCGGAATCCAGCAATGCCACGGCATCGCCGTGGCATTGCTGGGCAGCTTCGTAAGCAAGCAACTGTGATCTATGCAACGCAACAATCGATGCGTCTCAAAATCAATCGAATCCCGCACCGTGACCGTATGAATCGCCAACAATCGGTGCTTGTGAATGGGTGCTTTTCGTAACCGCAATCGCTCCAATACCCCCCAATGTACCCCCCACATCGCCCGGTCTCCTTCGTCTGTTGTGCTGTGCCCATCCCCAATAGAAATGAGTACATCGCCCGGATAAATGACCTTCACACCCTCCAGTTCAGGTGCCCTCAACGGAAATGGGGTGGCTTGCATGAGGTGGTCCGACAAAAAAGCATTCATCTGTGCAAACCCCTCTTGAGATTCGCTCAGTAGCAAATACAAATGGATGTCGCCGTTGCGAATGTCGCACCCCACCAATGGCAAAATGTGCTTGCAGCCCCGCGACGCCTTTAAGAAATTGCTCACCCCAGAAACATTGTTGATGTCGGCCAGCAATATGGGGACTTTGAATCGCATCGACATTCCCTCGGATTCACAGCGGTGAACAATTTCTTCGGGCGACATTAAGCCATAGCGCAAACTGAAATAGGAGTGAAAGTGAACGATCATGACTGGTTTTGATTAAAAAAGTGACAAAAAATCGTTAACAATATAGTCAAAAAGTACTACAATAAAAAAAGGCGCAGATCTCTGCGCCTTTTTTATTGGGATGGGTTGTTGAATTCGAACCACCCTTATCGCCCACTCAAGGGGTTGGAAAGTTATTCTTTGATGAACTTGCTGCTGCGGCCCATCGCATCGTTGATCCAGTATACACCCGCTGGCAATTCAGATACCTGAATTCTGGGCTGAGATTCACCGGATACTTGGATTTGGCGAACAACAGATCCTTGGGCATTGTAAATGGTTAAGGTTGTGTTTGGGATCGCACCCAACTGGATCTCCAAGAAATCAGAGCAAGGGTTTGGCGAAATGCTGATGCCTTGTTTTTTGATGTCTTGGGTACTCAACAAGCCCAATGCCACCATGTTTGAGTTGATGCTCAAGGTGTTTCCGGTTGTGTCGCAAGCGGTTTGACCTTTGATGCCGATGTAGTAGCGATTTTTGCCACTGGGTGGGGTTAAGTCGCTGAAAGATTTCACGGTAGCAGCCACCGATGCAATGGCGGTAAACTTGCCAGAATTGTTGCTGCGATAAATGATGTATGTATTGAGTGGGTAAATGCCCACGTAATCAGACCAATTCAAATTGTTTTCGCCATTCACGCCCAAGTTGGCCGTTAAGTGCAATGTGGTGTGGGCGTAATATTTGGAATACTCCGCTTTGTTGTTGCAAGAGTCTATCGCATCGATGTAGTAGGTGAAGGGACGTTGTTTTGGGTTTACCTGGGTATCGAGGAAAGTCCCCGCGTTGGTAAGGTCTGCATCGCCAATGAGGTCAAATTCACCCGCGAAATTCGATTCTCTGTAGATGTTGTAATAGGCAATGCGCTTTCCAGGCGATACATTCCAAATGAGTTTGTTTCTGCCCGTGGCACTGTCAACAGTTACCATACACAAAGGTTCGATACTTGGTGTGAGTACTGATACTTGAATGGTATTGGAAGTGATGCTACAACCCGTTGCAGAATCCAACGCATACACATTGATACCGCCCGAACCACCAATTTTTATCTTCTTGGATTTGCTGTAATATGGATTCCAGAAAAAGCTGTTGTAG
>JAIYBO010000081.1 GCA_027488495.1 Bacteroidota bacterium
ATGCCATTGCTCATGGCGGTCATCATTTCCAACAAGGTGTAACGGTTTCCGTATTCGCGGGTGTCGTTGATGCGCAACAAAGTTTTGGGGTTCAATAAATGCGCCAATACTTCGGCTTGCATGCGCGCTACTCGGTTGTGTAATTTGGGGTCCTCTTCCTTGCCGAAGAAACCAAATCCCCTGCGTTGTTGTTGCAAGTAAGGAATCAAATCGCTAGGAACTTCCATCGCATTGGGTGCAAAAGCGTATTTCACGATGGCTTCCATGGCGCGTTTTTGCTGGAAGTAGGGGATGGGCTCGTAAGGGAATGGGGCGTTGGCTTGGCCAGGGATCGGACGGTTCACGTAGATGCCGCCGATGTATCTGCTCATCACACCCACCATGGTAGAGTATGCGCCACTCAAAGAACTGTAGGCGCCCACCATTGCTTGGTAGCTGTTTTCGTCTTGGGTATGGGTGGTTTTGATGTTTTTCATCAACTCTTGGGTCATTTCGATGCGATCGATGCCATAGCTCACTGCGTCTGAACTCAAGTCGTTGACCATTACGCGTGGGTCTATGCCTTTTCCTGGAGAACGCATATCATCCGCGTCGTTGCCAAAGGTGAGTTTGGGTTCGATGCTTTTTTCGGTGATGGCTTTCAAGCGGGCTGCCTCAGCAATTGGATCTTGCAATGCTTGGCTATAGCCGTATTCGATGGCCCAAAGGTCGTACGGTCCGGGTTCAGTCTGACAATATTGCACATTGGTTTTGGTTTTGTGCAAGTTGATCGCGGGGTAGTCCATCACAGAGCCGATGAGGCCTGTTTTATAGGTGAGGTTGGGGTCTGCCAATTCCGCGGGGGTATGCAACTGAGAGGCTTTCATGTTGTGCATGAGGCCGAGGGTATGTCCCATTTCGTGGAGCACGAGGTAGTAAATGGATTCGTTGATCAGGCGCGATTTTTCAGCGGCTGTGGCGTTTTGTGCATCCAGGAGTGATTGGGCGAACATGTGTTCGTTGTGCATGCAATCGGCGGCGTAGCAACCTTCAAATCCATGGAGATTGGCATGCGATTCTTCGCTGCGCAGGGCTTCGATGAGTTCTGCGGGGGTGTGGATTTCGCCACCATCGGTTTTGAACAATTTTTGGGCACGAAAGCGGTTGGTGAGGAACACGTATTCAAACATGATGTCAGCACCCATGATTTCACCTGTGCGTGGGTTGGTAAAGCTTGGGCCGTATCCACCAAATGGCGGGTTGGGAGAAGAAGTCCAACGGAGCACATTGTAACGAATATCACCGGCATCCCAGTTGGCGGTATCGGGCTGTTCGAATACTTGCACGGCGTTTTGGAAACCGATGGGTTCGAAGGCCTTGTTCCACTGAAGGGCGGCTTTTTTGATCGTTTCGCGGTATTCAACGGGGGTGGTATTTTCGATCCACCACACGATGGGTTTAACGGGTTCTGATAAAAGGGCCGTTGGGTCTTTCTTTTGAAGGTCCCAGCGATGGATCACGTCGCGATAGTTCACGGCGTTGGGGGTGGTCATGTCGTTGACTTGTTCGGTAAAGAATCCCACGCGGGCGTCATCGAAACGGGGTTGGAAATTGTTTTTTGGTACTTGTATGATGGAGTGTTGGAGTTCCACATTGACTGAGCGGGCATCGGCCACATCTTCACCACCGGCGGTTGGGGCTGGGTTGTCGTACACGTAACGCACCACGAGGTCGGTATTTTGCGGGAAGTTGCGGATGTTGATGTATTGGGTTTTGCCTTTGGCGAGCATGCCCAGTTTGAAACCTTCTGCACCGGGTCTGCCGCCTTCTTTGATTTGGTGGAGTTTTTCGGTGAGGAAGAGTTCATCGGCATCGATGAGGAAGTCGCCTGTTTTTTTGTTTTCGGCGATGATTTTTTCGAAGGCCAGGGGTGCATCGGAGATGTTGGCGTTTTTGCTTTTTGCCAGGGCCGATTCGGGGTTGAAGTAATAGTTGGTATTTACTTGGGTGAATTCCAGGTTGTTATAGGATTTGCGGATGCTAAAGATGCGCGAACCACGGAACTGACCGCGGTGGTGACCACCGGCTACTACGCCATTTTCTGTATAGGCGAAGTGGATGAATTCGGTATTGAGTTGTGCGGCATTGATTTGGATATAGAGTTTGCCGTCGGTAGAATCGAGGAAAAGAGGGAATAGGCCATCGATGCGTTTGGCATTTTTGGTTTTAGATTCGATGGTTGGGGTTTTGTCTTTGGGCTTCTCCGCTGTTGCTGCTGCTGCTTCGGTGGGGGCTGCGGGTGCAGCACCTTTTTGTTTTTTTGGTGGCTTATTGCCATAGGCATTGGCGCTGATGAGGGCGAATGCCAAGATGGGTAAACTGATTTTCTTCATAAATGGTGTTGCAATTTAATACAAAACGTTCGTATTCGTTTTTTCCGAATTTCATTTGACTATTCTCAAATAATGATTATATTTGCACCCCTTTCCAAGGTTGTTCCCAACCCTTGCAGCTTTGGAGAGTAATGCATGCGTAGCTCAATTGGATAGAGCATCTCACTACGGATGAGAAGGTTTGGGGTTCGAATCCCTACGCGTGCACGATCAAAAGCGAAGGCCTCAACGGAAGTTGAGGCCTTTTTTTATGCGCTGACCGAGTCTGTATTTGGAGAATTCTAGTGTCGGTATCCCTTCCAAG
>JAIYBO010000034.1 GCA_027488495.1 Bacteroidota bacterium
AGGGCTTCATGCAGTTTTGTGTTGATGAGTGCAACGCCTACACCCACCAATATACCAGTAACAACATCCGAAGGATAATGTTTGCCCGCAGCGATTCGCAACGTCGCCGTGGTGATGGCCAATCCCCCAGCGGTATAGGCCGCGGTTTTCCCCCAAGTAGGCATGTTCGGTTGATTCAAAGCCATCATGATCGCAGTGGTGGCGGCTGTGGCTGTGATCGAACTGTGTCCGCTGAAAAAACTGTAATGATCGTCACTATTGTTCGATACAAATCCCGGTGCATGCGTGTATGGCCTGTTTCGCGCCGCAAATACCTTCACCGTTTGTGTGAGATTGGCCGTGATCCATACGTTCTGCAATCCAATGGCAACATATTCACTCCGTTGATTCTTGGGCAAAGCCAAGGTGAGCATCCCCGCAGCCATTGCTGTGCCCAGGGCCATGCCATCAGAAATTTTGGCCGTGCTGGTTTGCAAACGATACTGCGCCAATCCATCCAATACGGGTACCTCCCAAGAGCGCGCAGAGCCACCCCAGTGGTTGTGTTCTATCAGTAAGTTGATGCCCGAATGCAAGGCCATTCCACCAACCAAAGCGACTTCTTGTTTGGGTTTTATCTGCAAATACTGACCCTTCAAAGGCATCGCACAGTAGAAAATAATGCACATTTTAACAAGTGTCAAAACTACACCAGGCGCGGAACGGCGATTGTTTAATGCTCTGTTTTTCAAGTGTTTGTATTTAATTCGATGAGGCAAATGATTGAATTTTACTGTGCGTAAGTTCATTCACAAAGAATCCTTGTTTGTGGGCGGTATCCCTAAATACAATAAGTACCTTTGCAGTGCCAAAGTTATTTCATTTATAGCATGAATAATATCGAAATCATTGCGTCGATTAAAAATCACGCCCAAACCGTATTCGAAAATCTAACCACAGACGAACTCGTAGCAAAAGCCCTCGAAAGAAACGAGGGAAGAATCACATCTCAAGGCGCCTTGGCGGCAGATACTGGTGAATTTACCGGTAGAAGTCCAAAGGATAAGTTCTTGGTGAATGATGCACAAACCGTCGATTCAGCTTGGTGGGGTGCTGTGAATCAGCCCTTTGAAGAAGCCAAATTCGATGCGTTATTGAACAAGGTGATGAATCACATGGAAGGCAAAGAAATTTTTGTCCGCCATGCCTTCGCTTGCGCCGATCCCAAAAATCGTTTGAACATTCAAGTGGTTACCGAAAGTGCTTATCAGAACTTGTTCGCCAAGCACCTTTTCTTACGTCCTTCCGCTGAAGAAATCGCCACCCAACCCACCGAATGGATCATCGTGGCATCGCCATCGTTCCATGCAGACCCAGCGGTTGATGGTACCCGTCAGCACAACTTCACCATGGTGAGCGTGAGTCGTAAAATCATCTTGATTGGTGGTTCTGGCTACACTGGTGAAATCAAAAAAGGCATTTTCTCTGTATTGAATTATATCCTTCCCCATGAGCGCAATGTATTGAGCATGCACTGTTCTGCCAACATCGGCGTGAATGGCGATACTGCTTTGTTCTTTGGCTTGAGCGGAACCGGTAAAACCACCTTGAGCGCCGATCCAAATCGCAAGTTGATTGGTGACGATGAGCATGGTTGGTCTGATACCGGCGTATTTAACTTCGAAGGCGGTTGCTATGCAAAATGCGTGAACCTTACCGAAGAAAAAGAGCCCCAAATCTGGCATGCCATTAAGCATGGTGCCTTGGTAGAAAACGTGAGATTCTTTGAAGGGTCAGACGTGGTGAATTACGACGATATCTCTGTGACGGAGAATACCCGCGTGGCTTACCCCATCGATTATATCGAGAACATCGCTGTGCCTTCAGTGGGCGATGCGCCAAAAAATATCTTCTTCCTTACCGCCGATGCGTTTGGTGTGTTGCCTCCGATTTCTAAATTGAATCCCGGTCAGGCCATGTATCAGTTTATCAGTGGTTATACAGCTAAAGTTGCTGGAACAGAAGCGGGTGTTACCGAGCCACAAGCTACTTTCTCTTCTTGCTTTGGTCAGGTGTTCTTGCCTTTGCATCCAACGGTGTATGCCAAAATGTTGGGTGAAAAGTTGAGCGCTAGCCCAGAAATCAACGTTTGGTTGGTGAATACCGGCTGGAGCGGTGGTGGATATGGCGTAGGAAGTCGCATGAAATTGTCTTACACCCGTGCCATGATTACCGCGGCATTGGAAGGCAAATTAACCGGTGAATTTACCGCACATCCCGTGTTTGGTATGATGATGCCAAATGCTTGCGAAGGCGTGCCTTCAGAGTTGTTGCACCCAAGAAATACTTGGGCCGACAAAGAAGCTTACGACAAGCAGTGTGAGAAGTTGGCGCATTTGTTCAATGATAACTTCAAGAAGTTTGAGGACGGTGCCAGCGAAGAGATCAAGAATGCAGCGCCAAAGGTGAGTGCTGTAGGTTGATTCATGCAACTGAATTGTTTTTAACGATACCCGGGTTTCGCGGAAACGTTGAACTTTGAGTATTGTGAACTTTAGAGTGATAAAATGAGAGGCCGCGCACTGCGCGGCCTCTCATTTTTGACCCATTCTGCACTATCTTTGCGCCATGGCGCTCAGTAGTCACGAAATCAAACAGAAATTCTTGTCGTTTTTTGAATCAAAGCAACACACTTTCGTTCAAAGTTCACCCATCGTTGTCAAAGGCGATCCAACCCTCATGTTTACCAATGCGGGCATGAATCAGTTCAAAGATTACTTCTTGGGCAACGCCGAAGCGCCCTACAAGCGGGTTGTGAACTCACAAAAATGCTTGCGCGTGAGTGGAAAACACAACGATTTGGAGGAGGTTGGTCACGACCATTACCACCATACCATGTTTGAAATGCTCGGTAACTGGAGCTTTGGTGATTTCTTCAAGCAAGACGCCATTGCCTGGGCTTGGGAATTGATGACCGAAGTATACGGTTTACCCAAAGACCAATTGTATGTGACGGTTTTTGAAGGCGATGCTTCCGCCAATATTCTGTTCGATCAAGAAGCGCATGATCGATGGGCCCAATTCATTGATCCCAAGCGGATTTTGAAGGGCAACAAGAAAGACAATTTCTGGGAAATGGGCGATACAGGTCCGTGCGGACCCTGTTCTGAGATTCATTTCGATATGCGTTCGGCCGAGCAGCGCGAGGCCGTTGATGGCGCAACCCTGGTAAACCAAGACCATCCCGAAGTCATCGAAATCTGGAACCTCGTGTTCATGGAATTCAACCGCAAAGCCGATGGTAGCCTAGATCGTTTGCCAGCCCAACACGTAGATACCGGTATGGGTTTTGAGCGATTGGTGCGTGGAATTCAAGGCAAATCAAGCAATTACGATACAGATATTTTTCAATTCATCATTCAAAATACCACACAATTGTGTGGTAAGAATTATGGCGATGATGAACAGCAAGACATAGCCTTCCGTGTGATCGCCGATCACCTGCGCGCAGTGAGTTTGTGTATTGCAGACGGACAGTTGCCCTCCAATACCGGTGCGGGTTATGTGGTTCGTAGAGTGCTTCGCAGAGCTGTTCGCTATGGATACTCCTATTTGGGATTCCAAGAATCGTTCTTTAATCAGTTGGTTCCTGGATTGGCCGATTATTTTGCCAACAGCTTTCCCGAACTCAAAGCCCAGGAGAGTTTTGTGCAGCGCGTAATCCAAGAAGAAGAAAATTCATTCTTCCGTACCTTGAGTACTGGTATGGGTCGATTGGGCGCCTTCATCGATCAGCACCCCAACGGAATTGTGGATGGAGCTACTGCCTTTGAACTTTACGATACCTTCGGTTTTCCGATCGATTTAACCGATTTGATTGCCCGCGAGCGAGGATGTTCGGTGGATATGGATGGTTTTCAAACCGCCTTACAAGCGCAAAAAAATCGCTCCAAGGCCGATGCCGTTAAACAAACTGGCGACTGGCATACCATCATGGCCGATAGCGAAGAATCGTTCTGTGGCTATGATACCACGCAATCTGTGACGGAAATTAGCCGACATAGAACGATCGTGGCCAAGGGCAAGAATCTGTATCAAATGGTCTTGGATATTTGTCCTTTCTACGCCGAAAGTGGCGGACAGGTGGGCGATTCAGGTCAGTTGGTGGGTGAGGATGGCGAGATAGTGCGTGTATTAGACACACAAAAGGAGAACAAATTGCATGTATTGGTTTGCGACAAGCTGCCAAAGAACATGAATCAGGCATTTACAGCCCAGGTGGATGTGAATCGCAGGAATAGCATTAGCAGCAATCACAGTGCTACGCA
>JAIYBO010000237.1 GCA_027488495.1 Bacteroidota bacterium
AATTTGGGCTTTTCTGCCGACCCCAAAACCGCAGCAGCCAACTCGAAGGCAAACGAAGGGTCTAGTGATTTCAAATCAACCAAAAATTCTTTCGGTTCGATGCTTCCTTTCAATTTCACATCGCTCAAACCCCTGCCCATGATGGAATATTTCTTCAACCACAATTCCATTTCGGCTTCAACGGTTTGTGAAGAAACCCCAACGCCAGTGATCAATACGTGGGCATCTCCAATTCCCGCATCAACGCCACCACCCATCAACGAACCCACATCCCATCCAGACAATTCACCTTCCACATCATAAGCCATTTTTTCTATGCTCTCACTGAAATCGAACAGAAAATGACCAGCAAAATGACCGGGATTTGCATCCAAATCGCCATCGAAACTCACATCATTGAGAGACCCATTCAACACGCCAATTACATCCACTGCCTCAATGCTGTTCAATTGAGGCACCGAATCCAATTCGTAAACCACATCCTTCACATCGGCCAATGACAAACGGCCATCATCAAAATTGAGTTGGTATTGAAAATCATCCAAATCGTGCAAATTCTGCACTGCGCCGCTGCCTTTCAATCGGGTTTGATCGGTTAGAGATTCTATCAAAAATGAGGGCACTTCCAATCGCGCCATCGTACCCACCGCATGGGCATTCACAAACGTTGGCAACGACCTACCTTCAAACCAAGGATGGAACGCCAACAACTCTTCCACCGCCAATGATGATTTACTGATCCTAAAATCAAAAATGACCTTGTGAAAAACATCCGCAAAGTCTTTCATGGAACGATATCTCAACTCAACCTGATCTCCCAACACACTTTTGGGCGTTTTGATGAGCATATTGGAAAACAGCATGTGACGGCCATCCACCAAGGCGTTCAACGACCCATTTACCACTTCCAAACCACTCCTTTCCTTGAACGAAACATTCCTCAACCTAGCCCCAAACCAAGGTTCACCAATGATCACTGAATCCAATTCCGCATTGATTTTCGCAAAACTCATGTAGTCAGGATCAAAAAATCGATCCGTGGCTCGTTGGGTTTTGTTGAAATACACAAAGTCGGTTTCGAGCAATTTTGCGTCTGTCATCCGAATATCCCATACTTTCCCTGGCGTGATTGTCGTTGATTTTGGTGTAAAGTAATCCACCAAGAAATCAATATTCAGATCGCTTTTCGCGGTGTGATACCCCAATTTCAGCAACCCCTTGTACAATTCCACATCGCTCAGAATCACTTCCTTTTTGTTGATATCCACACGAGCCAATTTGGCTTCAAACTTCCGCACTTCAATGAGCGTATCCTTTTCTAAGTCATAGATCCTCAATCTTTCCAAGTGGATATTTCGCAAAAAGTCAATCTCCACATACCCAATTTCCACTTTGGTTTTAAGTTCAGACGATAGGTGATTCACCAAACGCTGTACTAAATAATTCTGAACCCAGTGATTGCGCGACAATACAACTGCGGTTCCTGTAAACAACAGAAACGACAGCAACATCAGAAGCAAAAACTTCCGTAGTTTTGTGCGCTTATTTTTCAATCTCTCAAATTTAAATTTTGACGGCCCCACTGAATCCACCAAATACCAAGCCCTCCATTATTTTGGGCATTGAAAGCAGTTGTGATGATACAGCGGCAGCCATACTGTGCGATGGCAAAATCCTTGCCAACATCACGGCCAGCCAAACCGTGCATGAACAATACGGCGGCGTGGTCCCAGAATTGGCTTCCAGGGCCCACCAAAGCAACATCATTCCGGTGATTGAAATGGCCCTCAAAAAAGCCGAAATCACCTCATCTGACCTCGCAGCCATTGCCGTAACACAAGGCCCTGGACTGATGGGATCTCTGCTCGTTGGCACCAATGTGGCCAAAGGTTTGTGCATCGCCCACCAATTGCCCATGGTGGGGGTGAATCACTTGGAAGCGCACGTGGCGGCGTTGTTTATCGACAATCCTGTTGAACTGCCCATGCTTTGCTTATTGGTGAGTGGCGGGCATACCCAAATTATTCTCGTTCGATCCATGCTAGACATGGAAATCGTTGGCACCACACAAGACGATGCAGCAGGCGAGGCATTCGACAAAGCCGCAAAACTCATGGGACTCGGATATCCGGGCGGACCTATGGTGGATCGTTTGGCCAAAGAAGGCAATCCCGAATCATACTCTTTCCCCGATAGTCAAACAGAAGGCTTGAATTTCAGTTTTTCAGGCATCAAAACCTCTTTATTGTATTTCCTTCGCGACCAGCAGAAATTGAACCCCCAATTCATTGAAAACAACATCAACCATGTATGTGCATCGTATCAGCGACAAATCATTGTGAGTTTGATGAAGCGAATGAACAAGGCCATTTTACAATACAAACCCGCATCCATCGGCCTCAGCGGCGGAGTTTCTGCCAACAGCGAATTGCGCAATACTTGGCTAGAATTGGGCAAAAAACACAATGTTCCCGCTTGGATCCCCGCATTTGAATATTGCACAGACAATGCTGCGATGGTGGCGATGGCTGGATATCAAAAATATTTACAAGGCAATTTCACCCCTTTGTCTGCCTTGCCTTTCGCCAGAAACAAGCATTAAAATCAATTGTATTCAACGCACCCTCAAGTTCATCGGGTTGAATCAGTGGCTCCCACTCCATTTTTATTTAATATCTTCGCAGTATGTCGTTCATCCCCACCCCAGAACTCATCGCATCCGGTCATGAAAAGGCCATTGCAAGAGCCATCAGCTGGGTGGAAAATCAACATCCAAGCTCATTAGAACTGCTCGAAAATCTCAGCGGAAACACCCCCGTTATCGGAGTTACCGGCCCACCGGGCGCTGGAAAAAGCAGCTTGGTAAATGCCCTTGTTCTGCACTGGAGTCAATTAAACCTGCGTACAGCGATTGTGGCGGTAGACCCCAGCAGTCCGTTCAACCTAGGATCTCTTTTGGGCGACCGTTTGAGGATGCCGGGATTGTTTTTGGATCCAAAAGTATACATTCGCAGCCTTTCAGCCAGGGGATCGCTGGGTGGATTGAGTGCAAGTATCATTGAAGTGTGTGATGTACTCAAACATGCCCAATTTGATCGAATCGTGATCGAAACGGTGGGTGTTGGTCAAAGCGAAATCGAAATTGCAGGCATTGCAGATACCACATTGGTTGTTTCCGTGCCCGAAAGTGGCGATGAGGTACAAACCCTCAAAAGTGGCATCATGGAAATTGCCGACATTTTTGTGGTAAACAAGTGTGACCGTGAAGGGGCCGATGCCTTTGCCAATCACCTCAAAAAACTGGCCCACTATAGAATGGGAGAAGACCAATGGGAGATTCCGGTAATCCAAACCATGGCTACTGATTCTCTCGGCATTCAAGCACTGAGCGATGCCATAGATCTCCATCAAAAATTGGGAATATCAACCCACAGAAAAGAACAACTCTTGTCCGAAAAAGCCTACCGCTTGATTCAACGCAATCGCATGAAAAATGTGGGCATAGAAACACTCAAACAAGAAATTGCCATTGAAATCCAAGCAGGAACATTCAACCTGTATCGCTTCGCCAAAAAGCACTATTGAGTTTTTGTGAAATTCAGAGGTTCTATCAATGAACCTGCAGAACAGCCGCTGCGCGGCCCGACTTCACCACATACATTCCGGTAGGTAGGCCTTTCACTTCGATAATCACATCGCCATTTCCCACAACACCTGCACGAACTACAACACCGGTAGCATTGTACATCTGCCAAACATCGCCCACTCGCAGTACGCCAGCCGCAACCGTTGCTTCCGAACGAGCCGGATTGGGATAAATACTCATGTTTGATTGCAACACCCTCACGCCAGCAAATTTGTCTAACAAACTCACTGCACAATTCTTTGAATAGGCCTGCCATTTGCTATCATAATCCACCATCGCACGGTTGTTCACAACCGAATTCAATGGCAATGTTTGATACAACTGAACCCGATATTTGGCAAAACCGACGCTACCGGCTGGATTCATCTCAAAGGCGCTCAAATTGGCTTCCGGATAATCAATCACAAGCACACGGCCTTTTTCAATGCTGTAGGATGCTTTGGTTGGGTAAAACGACATCAATTCCAAACGCATCAAGGGCAATTTGGCGTCTAGAGTATCAACCAAAACAGCCCGTTTCACCAACGATGTGCTCACATTTCGGAAATCTACCCGATACTCCCAAGCCTTGGAACGAAAATCCACAGTATCACCTTCAATGCTTGTTTTTTGTACTTCAACCAATCCACCTCTGCGCGACAAACTCAATGTAGCTGAGGATTCATTGTCATTCTGATCCACATCCTTCTGCAAAATACCTGTTCCAGTTTTTACTGAAAATTCAAAAGCCTCTGTCTCCTTCGCACCCAAAGGCACCTTGGTATCGATTACCACATATTGCTCACCAAAAGCGGGCAGATTAGAGATCGCATAAGTCGCTTCACCCGCCGTGTAATTGTCTGGTTCTGGAGTACTAACAAAATGTGTGATTGCCAAGGGGTGCTTCACATGTACGGTGCCGTTTGTAACCGCAGTGCCACCATGATTTACAATTTTCAACAACACTTTGGCATCGTCACCCGCTTGGGTGGATGCCGGAATCACCATATCCAAACTTACCTGCAAATCATTCAATGCGGGAAGTTGGTACTGCCCCAATTTCACATAACTATATACCCCTTTGCGAATTCTCGCGGTAGTATTCCCCAAACACACCGAGTAAAGATGCTTTCCAGCGATGGTGCTCAACGTGTAATCCCCGGCAGGCAAGGACGTAGTAAAATGTCCATTCACGTCGGTTACCGCAAACAACACCTCACCAGAAACCTTGTTTTCCAATCGAATCATTTTCGACTTCAAACCCACCTCTGCATCGTCTTTATTACAGTTCGAATTGATGTCGTAAAACAAATCACCCACCAAATTCCCGGCTTCCGGTTCGATGCGCGAAAAATATTGTATATCTGTATTTAGTTCCCGGAAATCGCCCCAAATAAATGCCCCATCTCCACGCTGTCCCAAAGTGAAATTCCCAGTAATCCTATTGCCGGTAAACTGAAGAGAATTGCCATCATATACCAACAAAGATGTACCGTTGCCATTTTTAATAAACGTTCCACCAATCAACAAATCGGCACCTGAACCCATCAATGTATTGGGCTCGCTGCTGCTGAATGAATCAAAGCCGATGGACGCGCCCCAAGTACCCTGAAACACCGAAATCTTCTTTTTCCCAAGGGCGTCTTTACCCAATGCCGCGATTTTGCCATCAAACACACCCAATTCCAAGATTTCTCCGGCGAAAGGACTTCCTACGCCACCCCATCCGCCATTGGCCGCTGTGTAATAGGCAATGTTCCCAGTTGATGTGCCCGCGAATGTTTGAAAATCACCACCGATGTACAAACGGTTACCCACCACTGCTAGAGAGCGAATCACACCATCGGTTCCTTGCGTTGTGCCGCTGTTACCCAAATAAGACCAAGTACTACCATTGTAAGCGGCGATGTTCTGCACAGGACTTCCATCCACCGTGTTATCGAACAATCCAGCAACAATCAATTTATTGTCGAATACGGTCATGGCAATGATACCATTGTTACGCGTATCCACTACACCCACTTCGGGCACCCATTTCACACCATTCCATTTGTACAAATGACTCACGGGCACATCCGCATCGCGCTCTGCATTCACCATGTAGGCCGCTGCATACATGGTATCCCGGTACAAGGCAATTGAATGAAAATTATAATTGCCCTTCACCGTTTTCACTGGCGCAGGGGTTGTTAATCCTGTATAATAACTCCAACTCACCCCATTCCATCTGGCCATGGTAAAATCGTTGATTTCAGCCGTACTGGTTTCTTCAAACAAGGCCAAATACTCATCGCCTGCAGCAAACGATGCCACAACCCGAGCTGGTAAACCAGAACCCAAAGGCTGCAGCACCTGTGCTTGAGCAGAAATGCACAAGACAGAAATCATCGCCACTACACAACGAATGCTCATCTCGTGCAATTTATACCATATGAAACACTTTTTCTTCAATTATTGAATCCTCCATGAATAATGGGCCGACAAACCCGCAGACCATCCCCTTGATTCGAGGGCGGCGTTGGGGAGATACATGGGACTTAGCATAGACTGCGCGTTGAAACGCAATCCAATGGCTTGAGAATAATTCAATCGTTTCTCAACACCCAATGCGAAACGTGCGCCAACCACCCATGTCCTGAATTGATCTTGAACCTGAGCTTTTTGCAACAATGTTTGATAATCAAGTGTTTGAGCACCCGCCGAAACGCCCAATCGATTGGCAGAAATCAATACCTCTGGCGTAACATACAAGCCTTTCCGCCATGCAAAATGACCCGTATATCCCATCGGAATTGAAAGCATGGTATAGGTCGATTGCGAATTGAATTTCACTTGTGGACCCAGTCCCAAGTACCCAAATATCGGATAGTAACCCAATGCATCAGCGGATTGTCCTTGAATCACAGTGGCGGGCATGCTATCCCTAAAATCAAATTTCTGCTCGGTGCGATTTTCGGCATATGCCAATCCCAGTTTCACCGAATGGTTTTTACTCAACTGATACATCAACGCACCTTGGATCCTGGATGCACTTAAGGCAAATTCTCCAGATTTCATGCGATCGAAATAATTCTTGTGCACGTATTGTTCGTAGGCCGAATTGGCACGATACATCAAACCCGTTTGATTGGCATCGGCGCCCACTTCCACAGACCATCTGCCCAAAACTTCTGGCATCTTGCGCGGTTCAAACCAATTCAAAGGCTTCAATTTTTCATTGTTTGATTTCAGCGAAGCTTCAATCTCCTCGATATTTTTCGATTCTATTTGGGTTGAGAGCAATCCCAAACCATTCAAATCCGAAAAATCAGTTTTCCGCACTTGAGCCTGAACCAAATCAAAGTGCATAAAATCAGTTACCAAGACATCTCCATCGGCCAACACCATTGACAATGTATTTGGCGATGCCAAAGCTGGGATTTGTGTAGATTTGGCGGAAACAGATTTGGACTTGCTATTTTGAGACTTTGAAACGGATTGCGGGAAATTGTTCTTGTAAGATGGCGCGTGCACAGTGGCATGCTGTTCCTGCACGTTTGAATTTAAATTGTTTTGAGCCAGTGTTGACTGACCTTTAGAAGTTTCAACCTGTTTAGCCAGAGGTTGAGAAGATTTTTTATGTTGTTTGCTGTTCCACTGTAACGACACACCCGCAACCACAAT
>JAIYBO010000052.1 GCA_027488495.1 Bacteroidota bacterium
GCAAACATGCAACCGTGGATAAGTGTAAATTCTCTCATGACGAAATTGGTGTGTGTGTTGTAACTTGCCGAGGACAATGGAATCGAATCACAGTTCTCTGCGCGAAGTGCTGAACAGTATAGCAAGTATACAGCACGAATTGGTAAATGACCAAACCCAAATGATGGATTCTGCATTATTGGGGAAAATCAAATTGTTGGCTGCCCAATTGTATATGGAGGTGGATATTGAGTTGTTGTCGATGGAGTTTCCGGAGTTAGAGTTTCCAGAGTTGGATGTGAATGAGTCTGAATCGCATGGCGAAGAAGTGCTGGAGGAATTAGCGGAAGCGGTTGTTGAAATCGCCCCGAAGGTGGAAGCGGTTTTTGAGCCTGTGGTTGAAGTGGTTCCGATGGTAGATGTAGTTCCTGTGGTAGAAGTCGCTCCGGTGGTTGAGGTTGCCCCAGTTGTTGAGGTGGTTCCGATGGCAGAACTCGTTCCATCTGTTGAAGTTCCTGTTGTGGAGGAAGTCCCTGTGGAAGAAGTGGTCCAGGTGGTTGAAGTGCCAGTTGTAGAGGTAGCTCCGGTCGTAGAAGCTGCTCCTGTTGTTGAAGCTCCCGTGGTAGAGGTAGTTCCGGTAGTTGAAATGCCAACGCCAGCAGAGCCCAAATTGGAGGCTGTAGTTGAAAATACTGCATCGTTTACAGTGAATGGCGTAATTGGGCAAATGCCTTTGAGTAGACGGTTTGAGTTCGCAAACATTTTGTTTGGGGGTGATATGGAGAAAATGGGTTTGTTCATCCAACAAATGATAGATGCCCCAAATGCATCAGCTCGGGTAGACGTTTACGATCATTGGTACGAAGAAAAACAATGGCGCAGGCGTGAAGAATCGGCAAGTGACATGCTCAGAATGTTGAAACGCATTTTTGCATCCTAGTTGCTTTGGGGCGATGCCCTGATATGCAACAGTTTATTCGCTCCAATCCGTTTTCAGTTCCCCTTTTGGGGTTGTTATTCCCTTATATTTTTATTCGTTTCAATTGGGATTTGGCCTTGTGGGGTGAAAATCCGCACGCGCTGTTCTGGGTTGGGTTGATTTTTTTGGTGGTGGGTCTTTGTGTGCTGCTCGCCGGATATGTATTCAATTTTAGGGTATGGCATGGTGGCAGGCGTTTGTGGGGCTTGTTTGTTTTTCATGTAGGACTGGGCTTGTTTTTATTTGCCGATGTGTCTCAAGAGGAGGCATTTCCATGGAAAGAATGTCGGCGAGGATATGCTTTGATAGAGGTGCGCGATTCAATGGTTGTGTTGAACAAGGGCAGTGCGGGGGTGGTTCATTGTGTGGGATGGGTGGATTCGGTTGGACATCGCAATTCGGCAGAATTGTTGTTTAAGGTGTCTGGGCATCGCTTGGGAGATAAAATGCCAGCGGCGGGCAGGTATTGGGTGCCATTAAAGGCGATTAAAGCGTATCAACCTTCGGATGTGCCCAGGCAGCCCAATTGGTTTCGAATCATGCGTGCGTTGGGAGTGAATGGACACTTGAAGTGGGCCGTGGGGTTTGAATACGTGGGTGGTATTGATGGATTTAAGGGCGAATTGTATGGTTTTCGAAGGGTTGTTTTGTTGCGATTGCGGGGGCTACTCTACCATCATTTGGAGGGGGTTCAACCGGGTTTGATGTTTGCGATGTTGGTGGGCGACAAGTCTGGGCTGGATGCGGATTTGGAGCGGCAATTTGGTTTGGGTGGTTTGTTGCATGTTTTGGCGGTTTCAGGGATGCATGTGGCATTGATTATGGGGGCATTGCTTTGGATTTTTACGGGTTTTGGGGCCCGCGGCAAGCCCAAGATTTCTACTTTGTTGGTTTTGATTGCCGCGGGCTGGGGGTATACCTTTTTAACCGGTGCATCGGCGTCTGTGGTTAGGGCGATGATTGGCGCCACTTGGATGTGGGTGGGCAAATTCGCCTTTCATCGCAAGCAAAAACTCACGCATGTGCTAGCTGGGTCGGGTTATATTCAATGGATTTTCGATCCGTTTTGCGTAGAGCAATTGGGTTTTCAATTGAGTTATCTGGCGGTTTTGGGAATCGCAACGCTGCATTTGAGATGGATGCATTTGTATGAATCAAAGAGTGTTGTGAAAAATTGGCTTTTGGAAAGTTTGAGTTTAACCATGTCGGCAACTCTATTTACCATGCCATTGATTTTGTGGCAGTTTCAATCGTTTCCAACGTGGTTTTTGGTGGGTAATTTGCTGTTGCTTCCGTTTTTTACAATGTCGGTTTATGGCATTTTGCTCTGTTTAATATTGTGTTGGGTTCCGATTTTGGGTAAATTGGTGTTTGCCTGTTTTGGCTTTGGTATTGCTTGTTTGTTGTGGTTGATGGAACGGCTAGAGTTGTTGCCCACGCCTCAATTGTTTTCATTGCCGTTGGGTGGGTGGGGCTTGTTGTTTTTGGGTTTGTTGGTGTGGGCGGTGGATGGATACTTTAAAACCATTGAGAAGTTTGGGGTTTCTGATCCTGTTCGATTGTATAGGGGGAAGATTCAGTATCAATGGCTTGTTTTGATATGCATATTGGGCGTTTGGGGAAGTGCTGAAGCGAATCAATATTGGTGTAAACGGCAAGCGGAGACCTTTGTGATCGCTTCGTTTCGGGGCGATTTCGTGGTTTCTCGGCAGGGCGATTTGTTGCGGGTTGAAGGGGATTTGCGAAATTCTCAAACCAAAAAATGGCTTTGGCAAAAATTGCAAAACTATTCAGTTCAGTGTGGCGTGAAGAAAATCGATTGGGTATTACGATTACCTTTGCTGCATGAGTGATTTGTTGCTTACTGAGGTCCGAAATCGGGTGGCGTATGTTGTTTTGAATCGCCCCGAAAAACGCAATGCTTTGAGTGCTGCTTTGGTGCGGGAATTATACACAGCCATTGAAGGTTTTAACAACAATGATCAAGTGAGAGTGATTGTGTTGAAGTCTGCAGACAAGCCCTTTTGTGCTGGGGCCGACCTTGGATATTTGGCTCAACTTCGCGATTTTACCTTGGAAGAAAATGAAGCAGACTCTCAAGAATTGAGGCGGTTGTTTGATTTGATTTATCATTCGCCCAAATATGTGATTTCTCAAGTTGAAGGACCGGCATTGGCTGGGGGCTGCGGTTTGGCAACTTTGGCCGACTTGTGCGTGGCTACTCCTGAAGCTTTGTTCGGATATACAGAAGTAAAGATCGGATTCATTCCAGCGCTTGTGATGGTGTATTTAAGGGAAAAGGTGAGTGGGTCTGTGATGAGTGATATTCTATTGTCGGGCAGAACGTTTTCTGCAGAAGAGGCTTTGCGGATGCAGTTGATTCATAGAGTTGTAAGTGCCGAGGAAATAGCCAGTGTGGTGGATCAGATGGCAGAGCAAATTTCAAATACAACATCGGCACAAGCGGTTGCGAAGGTGAAGGAGATGTTGAGGGCAATTCCGAGTATGCGTCGCGATGAAGCCTTGGATTATGCAGCAAAGGAGAATGCGAAAGCCAGGGGCAGTGAGGATTGTAGGAAGGGGATTGATGCATTTTTGAACAAGGAAGCATTGAAATGGTGAAGGTTGTGAATGAGTCATTGGAATTGAAGTTAAAACAGGAATAACAAGAAACGATGAGATTGATAGATACACATTGTCATTTATACAGCGAGGTGTTTAATGAGGATCGTGAACAGGCCATTGCGAATGCCAAACGGATGGGCGTGGATCGCATTTTATTGCCCAATGTGGATTTGCAAACGGTGGAGGGGTTGAATGATTTGGTGGCAAAACACCCAGGTGTATGCTATGGAATGATGGGGCTGCATCCTTGTGATGTGAAATTGGATTATGAAACTGAAATTGCGCAGCTGTTCTCGTTTTTCGATACCCATACATACTGCGCGGTAGGTGAAATTGGGATTGATTTATACTGGGATAAAACCACGAAGGACATACAAGAAAAGGCCTTTTTAATGCAAGTGGAATTTGCGCTGAGTAAAAGTTTGCCCATTGCCATACATTCGAGAAATGCCACACAATTAATCATTGAAATGTTGAAGCCATACAAATCCAAAGGATTAAAGGGTGTGTTTCATTGTTTTTCGGAGAGTTTGGAGTTAGCCGAGGAGATTTTGAAATTGGGTGGATTTAAATTGGGCATTGGCGGGGTGCTAACTTATAAAAATGCAGGTCTGCCGGATGTGTTGAAGCATATCGATATGGAGCACATCATCTTGGAGACCGATAGTCCTTATTTGCCGCCCGTTCCTCACAGAGGAAAGCGCAACGAGCCATCATACACCAGACTGGTGGCCGAAAAATTGGCAGATGTGAAGGGGTTGTCGTTGTTGCAGGTATCGGAAATCACTACCCAAAACGCAGAGCAGTTGTTCAATTTGTGACGCGGTGGGTTTCTGGCGGTGACATTTGTCACCAAAGATGGGGGCGGCAACGTTGATTTTTGCAGTTATGTATTTGAATCACTCTGTTGAGCAGACGTTGGGTAAAGGTCGTTTTACAAGGGATTTGTTGTCCGGATTCTTCGCGGTTTTGATGTCAAGTTTGTTGAGGTTGTTATTGACGATTTTGATTTTGTTCGTTACAGTTTTTGAATTGGATGCACAGGATCAACCCTATGTGCATCACACCGAAAGGGTGCAAGATTCGGGTAAAGCTGAATCGGTGAAAAGTATGCAAGATTTCCTCAGGGATGGGCAGTTTTTTGGGCATTCGAGGTATTTTTTTATGGCTACCGACAATGCGGATGGACTCACTGATTATTTTGCCAATGCTGTGGGTTTTGGCATTGGTTATGAGACTGGCAAATTCAAAGGTTTTCAATTGGGTATCAGCGGATATGCCATTTATCATTTGGGATCCAGTGATTTGTCAAATGTGGATGCGTTGTCGAATCAACCCAATCGGTATGAATTGGGTTTGTTTGACGTGGAAGATCCCAAAAATCTCAGAGAATTGGATCGTTTGGAGGATTTATATGTGAAATATTCCGGTTCGAAATATCAAATGAAGATTGGAAAGCAGCATATAAAAACTCCTTTTATCAATCCGCAGGATGGGAGAATGCGACCCACTTTGGTTCGTGGGGTATTAGCGAATTATCGCATTTCACCCAAATGGATGGTTCAGGTGGGTGGGATTGATCAGATTTCTCCCAGAAGCACGGTTCATTGGCATCGAGTTTCGGAATCGCTTGGTTTATACGGTGTGGGTGTAAATCCGGATGGAACGAAATCTTTGTACAAGGGAAATGTGGTGGATTCATATGTGGGTTTTTGGGGATTGGAAGGTGGCTCGGAATCTGTGAAATGGAAATTTTGGGATCAGGTTGTGCCAGGAGTTTTCAATACTACTTTGGTTCAGTTCGATGGAACTAGGGCTTTGAATGGAAGAAAACATGTGAATGTGCAATCCAATTCGTCTGAATTGAAGGGGTTAAAGCAAGTAGAAGCCAATCAAACGGGCAATAGCAGCCGGCCTGGAATGCTTTTGGATTATGGCGTTCAGTGGATCACGCAGCAATCGATGGGTTATGGTGGGAATGAGGATCAGTCGAAAAGCTATTTTGGTGAGAAAAATCGATCATTTGTTTTTGGCATGAGGGCGGGGGTTTCACAACCTAAGCGATGGAAATTGGGCGTCAATTACACGAGAATAACGGCCCACGGACGGTATTTGATGCCGAGAGAATGGGGGAGAGATCCTTTCTTTACGTTTATGCTTAGGGAGCGAAATGAAGGGTATGGAGATGTGCATGCATTTACTTTGGTATACAGTAAGCAAGTTCAACGTCTGCCAGGGCTGTCAGTGGATTTTAGCTACGGAAGGTTTTACTTGCCGGATGTGAAGAATTATGCCATGAATAAATATGGTTTTCCGGCTTATCAGCAGGGGAATGTGGATGTTAGATACCGTTTTTCGGGGTTCTTGAACGGATTGGATTTGCAATTTTTGTTGGTTGTGAAAAATGCTTTGGGATCAACTTATGATTTGCCGAAATACGAAATTAACAAGGTGAATCTCACCCATTTCAACTTAATATTGAATTATCATTTTTGATGTCTGAAAATACATGCCTGAAGGCAGGGTGTTTTTAAATGAAAAGCCTATGAAAAAAATTTACCATTTGAGTGATTGTGGATGCGGGTGTAAGGAAACAGAATCTGTGGGAGACCGCCGGTCTTTCATCAAGCAGGCCTCGGCCCTTGGACTCGGCTTGGCCTTCGGCACCAAGGTGGCCTCAGGGGTTACGCAAGACCCACATGCCATACAGGATATAAAAAAGTCCGGTGTTGTAAAATCCGGGAAAGCACAGCATTTTACGCTGTTGCATACATCGGATATACATGCACAATTGGAAATTCACGATGAGTTTTTTCTGGAAAATGGCAAGCCCGTATACAAAAAACGGGGAGGCATGGCGTCTCTGAAAACCATGATACAAACCCTAAAAGCCGAAAATCCTACCAATACATTGGTGATTGATGGGGGCGATTGCTTTCAAGGCGGTGGTGTGGCTGCGCTATCGCAAGGAAAAGCCATTGTGCCGTTGATGAACAACATAGGGTATGATCTTATGCTACCCGGAAACTGGGAAGTTGTCTACGGCAAAGAAATGATGATGCGTGATTTGGGTGCCTATGATGGAGCCAAAATTTGCGCCAATATGTTTCATGATACATCAGATCAAAACAAGGGTGATTTGATTTTTCCGCCCTATTGGACAACCCACGTGGCGGGTATCAAAATTGGGTTTATCGGTTACAATGATCCATTAACACCCAAGCGCCAAAGTCCGGCCTACAGCCATGGCATTCAATTCACAGATCCATCGGTGAATGCGGCTAAATACGTGAGAATTTTGAGGGATTATGAGCAATGCGCCATGGTGTTCATGGTTACTCATATGGGGTTGGCGCAGCAAGTGGACTTGGCGAACAAGCCTTACGTGGAAGGCGTTGATTATATTCTGGGTGCGGATACTCACGAAAGGGTGAGGAAACCCATCGAAGGGAAATATTCCAAGGTTACAGAGCCTGGCGCCTTTGGTTCTTTTGTGGCCAAATTGGATATCGTGGTAGAAAATGGCATCGTAAAGGAACATCATTACAATTTGTTGGATGTGGATCCGGAAATGTATCGCCCAGATCCAGAAATGGAGCAGTTGGTGAATCAAGCCAAAGAGCCCTATCGAAAAGAGTTAGACGCGGTGATTGGGAGCAGTAAAACCACTTTGGTGAGATATTATGTGATGGAAACGCCCATGGACAACCTCATAACGGATGCCTTGATGTGGAAGTTGCAGCCCGATATCGCCTTGTCTAATGGCTTCAGATTTTGTCCGCCCTTGGTGCCTGATCCCAAAACCGGATTGGCAACCATTACCAACGATTATTTGTGGAGCATGCTACCCGTAAACTCGGAGGCCAAATGGGCGCAGGTGAGTGGTAATCAATTGAAGCAGTGGTTGGAAAAGGAGTTGGAAAATGTATTCGCGAAAGATCCCACCAAGCGATTTGGGGGATGGGTGGTTCGATACAAGGGCATGGAAGTGAATTTCACATCGGCGAAACCTAAAGGGGAACGCGTGAATTGGATCAAGGTGAAGGGTAAAAAGTTGCAAGCAGATAAATTGTATTCCATTGTGGCCTGCGACCGAGAGGGCGACCCGGTAGATACGTTGTGCCGGATTGAAAAGGTGCTGAATCCCAAGTTGTTGGGGCTGAATCTTCACGATATCATGAGAGACTATTTGAAGAAGTTTTCACCCGTTGCACCCAAAGTGGAAGGGCGGATTTCTTGTACCGATAAGCCCATCGATTTGTTGTCGCAATTGGAAGGATATGATTATGATTTTGTATAATCTAGCGATGGTTCATCATTCTGTGGGTCATTGTGATTTTTGTCACTGTGTGTCATTCGCATTTTCAACATCTTTGTAAAATCATTCAAGAGAAAACATGGAAATCATAGGTTATATCGGTGCGATTTTAATGGGGCTTTCGTTGGGATTGATTGGGGGCGGAGGTTCTATTTTAACGGTGCCAATATTGGTATATTTGTTTCAGGTAGATGCCGTTTTAGCGACTGCTTATTCATTGTTTATTGTGGGTTTGACGTCGCTGGTGGGTTCGGTCAGTCACATGCGGTTGGGCAACATCCATTGGAGAACAGCCATCGTGTTTGGGATTCCCAGTATTATTAGTGTGTTTTTAACGCGCAGTTACGTTGTACCGATGATTCCGGATCCCATTTTTACTTTCGGCGAGAGTGTGAATGGTGGTGCTGCATTTGTGCTAACTAAGTCTGTTGGGTTGTTGCTTCTCTTTGCGATGATCATGGTGATGGCTGCATACAGTATGATTAAACCGGCGAAAAAAGAGGTGGTTTCAGCGGTAAATCCATCTGTTGCGGAATTGGATGCCCCCACTTTCAATTATCCATTGATTTTGGCGGAGGGCGCTATAGTGGGTTTGGTGACGGGTTTGGTGGGTGCTGGAGGCGGGTTTTTGATCATTCCAGCGCTGGTGTTGTTGGCGAAATTGCCCATGAAAAAGGCGGTGGGTACATCATTGATGATTATCGCGGCGAAGTCATTGATTGGGTTTGTGGGAGATATGAGTGGCGATGAAGTCATTGATTGGAACTTTTTGGCGGTATTTAGTGCGATCGCTGTAGTAGGTATATTATTGGGCAGTTGGTTATCAAAGCGCATCCCAGGCGAAAAATTGAAGCCTGCTTTTGGGTGGTTCGTTTTGGTGATGGGTACGTATATTATTATCAAAGAATTGTTTTAATTTCACCTTTGCGATGGAACAGAAAAATCAACAAGAAATCAATCAGCTCATTAAACAGGTGAATTCCCTGTTGTTGAGTGTGGGTGGCATTTTGGTGGTGGTGTTGGCGATGATCGTGATGATATATTGGGGCGACGGTATGGCGGAGGAAGATTTTGAGAGCAGCAATTCGGATCGGGCCTTGATAGACAGTGCTGCGCCGGTAGATTATCCTTCCTTGGATGAGTCGATTGATTTGTGGGTGGCTGCGGACTTGTCCCAAGCGCCCGAGGCCATGCAATCGCAATTGGAATATGGCAAGGATTTGATCGTGAACACAGCCAAATATTTGGGTCCGAAAGGCAGTGTAGCCCATCTCACCAATGGCATGAATTGTCAGAATTGTCATTTGAATGCGGGAACC
>JAIYBO010000110.1 GCA_027488495.1 Bacteroidota bacterium
GAAATGACTCAAAAATTGATGCACCCCAGTTTTGAAATCAAGAAGGTGTATCGTGCAACCCTTGATAAAAAGCCATCCAAAGAACACATGTTACAATTGGTTCAGGGTGTTGAATTGGAAGACGGGATGATGGCCTTTGAACAGTGTGGTTTTGTAGAAGAGGGCAAAGAGAACGTCTTGGGTATTGAAATCAAAAGCGGTAGAAATAGAATTGTGAGAAGGATGTTTGAACATTTTGGTTATGAAGTAACCGCCTTGGATCGCGTTCTATTGGGAGAATTTGATAAAGTGAAATTGGGCCGTGGCAAATGGAGATTTCTTACCGAGAAAGAGATGAATTATGTGGATCGCCTAAAGAGAACCAAACCCAAAGCGCCCAAAAACTAAACCGTTTCTTTTAACAAGCTAGCTGCTTGAATTTGTGTTTGAATGATTCGCCAAGGCATTGGCCAAAGGTTGTTGTAACCGTTGTTTACCGCATTGGCCGTTCCCAAAGACAAGTTGTTCCATCGCATACCTACAACCCCTTTGTTGTTTGATCGGATCGACAAAAACTCACGCTTGTAATATTGCAAGGACTCTATTAAACCAAGGTTTTCGGTTGGGTAGGTAACGGTTTTTTTCGCCAAAAGATCAAACTCGGGATGCACCTTCCATTGGTTTTTATTCCACTGACCAGCGTTCACACCGGTTTGTTTAATGCCCGGCAATAGCGCGGGTAAATTATAAAAGTAATCGGCCCACTTTCCATTGCGAACGACCATCAAACCATCTTGTAACTCATAGCCCAAAAACTCATTACCCAAAAAATCTGGCAGGTGCTTACTGGGTTTTACCCTCGCTGTTTTACCCAAATTCAAACGTTCTCTATGGGTTTTCCTGAGGATGGAAAAAAAGAAACCCTCGCCTTGCGTAAGGTGCGGCATCATACGATATTTTCCGGGTTCAACCTCCATAATTCCGAGATTCTTCGGAAAGTCGAACTCCATGATTTCTGCGCTCAATTCTTCCACGATGTAATTTACATTTTCTTCGTTTTCTGAACGATTGTAGGTGCAGGTGCTATAAATCATCACCCCGCCTTCAGCGATGCTTGGCCAAATGTCGTGCGCGATGCGTTTTTGTCGAACCGTGCACAGTTCCACGTGAGATGGACTCCATTCGCTGATGGCATCTGGTGTTTTTCGAAACATACCTTCGCCACTGCAAGGCATATCGGCCACCACGATTTGAAACAATCCCCTTGTTTCCCCCCATTGTCTGGCGTCTGCTGAAGTTACCAAATGATTGCCAGCGCCCCATTTACATAGGTTTTCAATGAGCGTGTTGGTCCTACCGCCAATAACTTCATTTGCAACCAGTAAATCGCCCTGTCTGAGATGCGAGGCGATGTGCGTGCTTTTTCCACCCGGCGAGGCACAAAGGTCTAGCACAATGGCCCCTTCTTCGTAATTCTGAATCAAACGCTTGATCAATTCGCCCACCACCATACTATTTGCCTCTTGCACATAATAGGCTCCGGCATGAAACGCGGGGTCGGCGGTAAACAAAGGACGTTGTTTGAGCACAAAACCATCGTCACAATGATGAATTTTTTCCAGTAAAACATCCTCTTGAAACATCGCTTCAGAAATGTTTTTGGCTCTGTTTAAGCGAATGCTCACTTTGGGTGTTTCATCGATGGCCGACAACAGTTCGATTACTTCGGTTTGAGGCAATGCATTGCCCAAGGATTTGATAAATTCTGCGGGTAGTGTACTTTTCATATCATGGCAAAAACCAAAGTTGCTCCCCAACAACGCGTGTTTGGGGATTGTAATTTTCTTTAAATAATGAGCCCGTTCCCAAGCCTTGAGGCAGGGTTGGGTTGAATTTCGACACCCACTGTGCGATACAAGCCAATCCAACATTGCCCTCCAATGCGCTTGTGCTCCACCACCCAATTTGTTCGTTTTCGGCGAGTCTTATCCAATCTTCTGCCAAGTCCAAACCGCCCAACAAAGTGGGTTTAAGTATAATGTATTTTGGTTTTGCCCAACTCAATAATTGTTTGCCCGACATGTCTAGGTTTCCAATTTTATTTGGGTGAAAACCAATGAGTTCTTCGTCTAAAGCGATGTCGATTTTGCTTTCTTTACAAATACGATCCAGTTCGTGGTAACGCGCTTTTACAGGTTGTTCAATTGAATGAATTTGGAAACGATGCAATGCTTTGATTTGCTCGAGTGCAACATCGGGAGAAAACCCTCCGTTGGCATCTAACCGTATTTCAAGTTGAAATGCATTCATGTGTTTTCTCAACTTCTCAATGAGTTTACATTCCTCGTCGAAATCCAGGGCGCCTACTTTGATCTTTATACATCGAAATCCAAGTGATATTTTTAACATGGCCTCTTCATACATGGCGTTTATGCCATTCATCCAAACAAGACCATTGATTTTCATCCCGGTTTTACCTTGTGTAAATGGTGTATTGACCCAGTGCGATGGCATTTTGGGTGAATTGAGGAGTGAGGGTTGAGACAACAGGTGTTGCAGGTGCTGCCATGCTGAGTGCATTGCAAAACGCATGGCTGGCAGAGCGGTGTCTTTCCCGGGCTCCCACAAATCAAGGTGTTCTAAAATATCATCAGTGCCCAGAGGAACATTCAAAAGATGTTTGGTAAACGCATGGTAGTCTACGTCACCATCCAAACTCAAGCCCGGCAGAGGGGCCGCTTCGCCAATTCCCTCAAAACCACCAGACCGCAATGAAATCAAGTGACTTGTTTTTTCTGTGTATTCTCCCCGGCTGGTTTTGGCCGGTTTTAAAAATTCAAATTGGTGGGGTTGGGTTGAGAATTGAATTAACATGATGGCTTGTTAATCTTTATCTGGTCCCAAAAAATCAATCACGAAATATGCCAAAAATGCATAAATCAATACGAGCACTAAAATGCTGATAGACAGTTTTTTCAGCTGTTGATTCAATATTTCACGTTGGCCGGGTTCAGCATTTTTGACCGATTGATAATGACTGGAGAGTTGCAGAAAAACGGGGGTAAAAACACCAATTAGAAAAAACGTTTGAGCCCCCATCATGGATGGCCATTCGAAGTATCGTTTTTCAAAAACCAAAAAGGAGGCAGGAATCAAACCGCCACCCAGTAACAATAAAATGCGATGGTAAAACAGGGTTTTTTTTGCACCCAATCGCACGGCGATGGTTTTTTTGTTTTGTTCCGTATCGGTAGGTATATCGCGGTAATTGTTCACGTTTAAAACGGCTACACTCAAAAACCCCAATCCCAAGGCAGCCATTAAGAAAACATCTAAGTTCTTGGAGCTGGCTGTGTCGGTAAACAACCCGTTCAATACACCCATACCCAAGACGGGTACCAGACCAAAGAAAATCAAAACAAAAACATCGCCCAACCCCGAGTAACCGTAGGCCCTTTTTCCCATCGTGTAGTTGATGGCGGCAGCTATCGCCACGAGACCCGCAAGAAGCATGAAAATGCCGTTTTTACTTTGAAACAATCCTGAAATCGATATCAAAGAAACACCCAATAGGAAGGTGATTACACCCACAATCCACAAGGCTTTTTTCATCTGGTTTTCATTGATTTTGCCCGAAGCCATTGCCCTGTCTGTGCGATTGGCTTTGGTGTCTGTGCCTTTTTTGAAATCACCATAGTCATTGGCGAAATTGCTCAGTATTTGCAATCCAGTAGCGGTGAGAAGTGCCAAAACCATTATCCACCAAAACAAATTGGGTTGATTTAATTGTGAATCATTGTGCTGAACACCACAGATATGCGAAAGTGTACCACCCAAAAGAATGCCAGATAAGGCCAATGGCAATGTGCGCAAACGTGCGGCTTGTATCCAAGGGTTCATGCTACGAAGATAATCACTCCTGTCATCATCGTATATCAAACGCCTCGTTGGAACACAAAATAGGGAAATTCTGTGGCGCCAAACTTTTTATAAAAGCTGGCCACCGATGGAATGCTGCTGCCTTCGAAATCCAACAATACGTTTTCCCCCTCGTACTTCTGTATCACCCAGTTGATGATGCCATGCATGATGCCTATGGCCCGTCCCTTCTCTGTGGGTCCCGCGCAAACATAATGGATGCAACGAAGTCCGTTAGCGGTGCTCGATGGTGTGACGAAAAAAATGGCAGCACCCAAAGTGTCATTGCTTTCTTGGTGATGTGCCGATAGTACAAATGCAGCCTCCGGATTGGATGCGTGTTTTTTAAATGCGTTTGCAAGTATTGTGTATTCAAAATCGCCAATCTTGGGGTTTAAATCGCCCCAAGCCGATTGGTAAATGTCAATGGCTTGTTCTACGCTCACGCCATTTACACAGTATTCGACGGGTATTTTGCTCAGCCGCAATAAATTCTTTTGACAGTCTTTGTTGTAAGACGGTGATTTCTTTAGCCCCAATATTAAGTTTGGCTTTGGTGCTTTTGTAGAAAAGAGGGTTTTTTTGGTTTGCAGAGGAGATGCTGGCTCCTCGTCAAAATACCCATTGAGATTCAAGCGCACCCGTAAAAACACCTTGGGAATTGCCCTCAAAAAATCAGCGGTTGTAACAGATTTATTTGAACCAAAGGCGCCGAGTTGTTGACAAAAAACGGGTTGAACCAAATATTTCAAACCCCACTTTTTCTTGTAAGGCAGGGGAAAAACGGCTTCATATTCGTTGAAAACCAAAGCGTCCCACCGATTTTCAGTTACGCAATCCAGATACCCGAATAAGGCATAAAACAAAGGGGTTTCACTGCTAAGCACAGCGGCATTCCATTTTTCAGGATCGATTTGTTCGTGTTCGAGATACTTTATGCTCATATCGCCTTGCCCCAATGTTCAATTGTATTTTTCCAGCCAACCCAAGGATAACTTTCAGACACAGATTCGTTGTGAAACACAAAACAAAACGTTCCCGAAATAGATTGAAGTTTTTGCTTTAATGAATTCGCATATTGAATTGAAGTGTCATGATTTAAAGACAAGTAGTTTTTGCAGGTGACGTCCATGATGCAAAACGGATGCACGGTAATGTGACTGATAGATTCTGAAATCAAATCGTACCAAATATAGGGCTTTGAAGTGCCTGCTCGAAATCCCACTTCGTCCGGATATCCCATGCTCCAATCGTGTGTGATGCCCAGATTTTGAAGGATGTTATAACTGTACGGCATGTGCAAATGGATGTAATGGAATCTACTGTGTTTGGGTGCGTATCCCACGGCCTGGTTGAAACTTTCCACTTCTGTTCTCCATGCTGTTTGGGTTTTCATGGCGTTGTTTTTTTCTTGCCAAGAGGGGTGAATGCCCCAATTTTCATGGATGTTTGTGTGATTTGAGTTTTCTCCGCCTAAGCAACGCTTGATTTCATCGTTGAGTGCTGAAAGCTCTATTTGCTTGTTGCGACTGTCGCGTTGATTGTGAAAAAGAAAAAACAGCTTGTATTGGGCGAATTGCTGTAAAAATGGAATGGTTTCTTTATCGATTTGATAAGGATCCTTGCCCAAAAACAATGCACTGAATCGTTCAATGAGCAATGAGGGTTTGAAAAAACAATCTCTCAAAAAACTGCCCACTTGAGTAAAGAGGGATCTTCCCCCATAACGCAATGCCATATCAATGTCGGCCGTAGGAATAATCTCAAAAACATCAACGGGTTGTTTGTTCATGAAATAACCAAAAAGCCAAACGAGTTTGTCAACTACCGGTTCTTGCAACCACCCCATTTCATAGAGCAAGCTTTCATGTGCCGGATATCTTCCATGTTTGTCCGATGTTGCTGGTTTTCTAGTTGGTTTGTTGTGTTGTTTTTCTATTGATGCAATACCGCCATTTTCAATTTGCCACTGAACTTCCTCATAACGAGAAATACACCAAAAAATCTCTGCAAATAGATCGAAATGGATTGAATGTTCATTGATTATTTCTCCATTGTCGTTTGAAATCCGGCCATTTTCAAAATCGGGTGATAGAAACAGGGCTTCAATTTGTTGAAATTGGGGTGGGGTGAATGTGTTTTTCTCGGAAACAAAGTTGAATTTGAAAGCTTTTGCCGTGGGTTTGAAATCCCCTGGACGCAAGAAATTTTCATGGAGTAATCCAGAATTATATACCCAAAGGTTGTGGTTAGATGACGTTGTATCTAATTGGTTTTCAGTATATAATACTTTGAATGTGTTTGGTTTTTCTTGGAAGTAATCCCAATCTGTGGTGATTTCCATGGTGAAACCAAAACGCACAGTCAGGACTTCACTAAAAATGTAGTGAATCCGTTGTGAATTTTGGTGGGTAAACAATAACACCATAAATGTTTTGCGTAATTTTGTGCAAAATAATGAAGGTTGCATTAATCACCGGTATAACCGGACAAGACGGAGCCTATTTGGCCGAATTTCTTTTGAAAAAGGGTTACATGGTGCATGGCATCAAACGTCGTAGCTCATTATTCAACACCGATCGAGTAGATCACATATACGAAGATCCACACATTGAGGGCAATCGTTTTAAAATGCACTACGGGGATTTAACGGATTCTACCAACTTGATACGCATCATTCAAGAAGTACAGCCCGATGAAATTTATAATTTGGGAGCGATGAGCCACGTGCATGTGAGCTTTGAAACACCGGAATATACTGCCAACTGCGATGCGGTGGGAACATTGAGGTTGTTGGAGGCCATTCGCATTTTGGGTCTAACCAAGAAAACAAGGATTTATCAAGCGTCTACATCTGAATTGTATGGCTTGGTGCAGGAAATCCCACAAAAAGAAACTACGCCCTTCTATCCACGCAGCCCATACGCGGTGGCGAAAATGTATGGCTTTTGGATTACTGTGAACTACAGGGAAGCCTACGACATTTATGCTTGTAGCGGAATCTTGTTCAATCACGAGAGTCCTATTCGCGGAGAAACTTTTGTAACGAGAAAAATCACCCGCGCTACTTCAAGAATTGCTCTGGGTTTGCAAAGCAAATTGTACCTCGGAAATCTAAATTCTAAAAGGGATTGGGGTCATGCCAAAGACTACATCGAAGCGATGTGGTTGATATTGCAGCAAGACAAAGCCGAGGATTTTGTGATCGCAACAGGCGTTACCACAGAAATTAGAGAGTTTGTGAGGATGAGTTTCAAACACGTGGGTGTAGAAATGTCTTTCAAAGGCGAAGGTGTGGATGAAATTGGTTATGTTTCCGGCATCGATGAGGCTGTTTTTGAAGCTGCCACAGGACAGAAATCTGCACTTACCATTGGTCAAGAGATAGTTTTTGTTGATCCCAAATATTTCAGACCAACAGAAGTGGAATTGTTGATTGGAGATGCTACCAAAGCCAGGACCAAATTGGGTTGGACACCCAAGCACACTTTGCAAGATTTGGTAACTGATATGATGCAAAGCGATATCAAAGTGATGCAAAAGGAGACCTATTTGAAAGAGGGTGGTTTCCAAACGAAGAACTATTTCGAATAATGGAAAAAATCGCCAAGATTTACGTAGCGGGGCACCGAGGCATGGTTGGCTCAGCCATCGTTCGTGAACTGAATCGTTTGGGATATCACAATGTAGTGGTAAAAACCAGCGCAGAGTTGGATTTGAGAAATCAATCTGCCGTTGATGCTTTTTATAGCACCGAGAAACCAGATTATGTTTTTGTGGCTGCAGCCAAAGTGGGTGGAATTTTGGCGAATAACACCTATCGCGCTGAGTTTTTGTATGACAATTTGTGCATTCAAAACAATCTGATCCACGGTGCATATGTTCATGGCGTGAAAAAATTGCTGTTTTTGGGTAGTTCTTGTATCTATCCCAAATTGGCGCCGCAACCCCTAAAGGAAGAATATTTGTTGAGTGGTTGTTTAGAGCCAACGAATGAACCTTATGCCATCGCCAAAATAACAGGAATAAAAATGTGTGAGGCGTATCGCGACCAATATGGCTGTAATTTCATTTCGGCGATGCCCACGAATATGTATGGTCCTAACGACAATTATCATCCTGAGAACAGTCACGTACTACCTGCATTGATTCGCAAGTTTCACGAAGCGAAAACGTTGAATGCACCAGAGGTAGTTGTATGGGGCGATGGTTCGCCAATGCGCGAGTTTTTATATGCCGATGATTTGGCCAACGCCCTCGTTTATTTGATGCTCAACTACAACGAAAGAGATTTCGTGAATGTGGGATATGGCAGCGATATAACGATAGGTGATTTAGCCCAAACCATTGGTGAAATTGTGGGCTTTAAAGGCGGTATCGTTTTTGATGATAGTAAGCCAAATGGAACGCCCAAAAAACTCATGGATTCAAGCAGATTGTTTGCCACTGGATGGAAGCCTCAAACGGCACTTAACGATGGCATTAGATTGGCTTACACCGATTTCCTGTCGAAGCACTCATAGAAAATTGTAAATTTGCATAACAAAACCAAAAACTTAGATAAACATGAAAGTAGCCATTAATGGATTTGGTCGTATCGGCCGTCACGCCTTTAAATTTTTATTCAACACCCCAGGTGTTGAGGTAGTTGCCATCAACGATCTTACAGACAATGCCACATTGGCGCATTTGTTGAAATACGATTCAGTTCATGGAAAATTTCCGGGAACCGTTACTTCCGATGCAGAACACTTGATCATCAATGGCCAAAAAATTAAAGCTTTGGCTGAGCGTGATCCAAAGTCTTTGCCATGGGGTGCCATGGGTGTTGATGTTGTTTTAGAGAGTACTGGTATTTTTACCGATGCTGCTAAAGCTGCAATGCACTTGGAAGCTGGTGCGAAGAAAGTAGTTATTTCTGCGCCTGCTACAGGCGACGTAAAAACCGTTGTGTTGGGTGTTAACAGCGAAGTGATTGATGGTACCGAAACCATTATGTCTAATGCAAGTTGCACTACCAACTGTTTGGCACCAATGGTGAAAGTTTTGGATGATGCCTTTGGTGTTGAACAAGGTTTCATGACAACCATTCACGCTTACACAGCTGATCAAAATTTGGCGGATGCACCACACAAGGATTTGCGTCGTGCACGTGCCGCTGCATATAGCATTGTACCCACTAGCACTGGTGCTGCCAAGGCGGTAGGATTGGTATTGCCTCATTTGAAGGGCAAATTGAACGGAAACGCAATGAGAGTACCTATTCCAGATGGTTCAGTAACCGACTTTACTTGTACTTTGAAAAATGCCGCTTCTGTTGAGCAAGTGAATGCCGCTATGAAGGCAGCCGCAGAAGGTCCAATGAAAGGTATCTTGGAATATAACATTGACCCAATTGTGAGCATCGATATCGTTGGAAACACACACTCTTGTATTTTCGACGCTGAATTAACACAGGTGATTGGAAACACAGTGAAAGTTGTTGGTTGGTACGACAACGAAACTGGTTACAGTGCACGTGTTGCTGATTTGATTGCAAAAATTGGTTAATACCAAAATCATTATATAAAAAAAGGGGGCCCACGGCCCCCTTTTTTTATGAGTTATACAGTTGGTGTTTGAGTTTATTGGTTTGAATGTTAATCGATATTCACAGACAAATCACCCAAAGTCTTTGCTCTTACCCATAGAGCATCTTGTTGTAAACTCCATCCAGAAATTTCCAAAGATTTGAGTTTGCCCTGTATTTTTATCCCGCCGTCTAATGTTTGATTCAGGGATTCACCAATAGACTTTTTGGTTAGATTCATTAAGTCAGAAACATCAAATACCATTTGTTCTTCCAATTTCTTCCTTATGGTTTCATCCATCATCCATTTCGCAGTTTTAATGAGCACATTTTTCGTTGCAATGTCGTACTCTACATTTTTTAATGCGATTTGGTTTTTGGTGTTTTCAAAGGAGGGAACACCCAACAGATAAAATGTGCCTTTTTTAGTGCCTGCAAAACCGACTTCAACCCCCAATTTTTCGCCAGCAGGGAATAATTTTAGGGAAGTAATGTTAATTTTCTCCTTTCCCAATGCAAAACTTTCGGTTTTCATGATGTCATAGAGTTGTTTAGATAAACTATCATAACTCATTTTTAGATCCGTATAAACCTCAAATCCATTGCCTTTTTTATGTGGCGTAAGGTTGGGCAAACCAGTTGTTGGTTTGTTCCATGGTGAACTTTGGATGGTAGGCATTGCGGTGAGTCCCACACTGAAATTTAACATAGAACCGTTGATGTTGATTTCACTTACCGATAAACTTTGCGGCTGAAATCTTAAATAACCGGTGGATGGAATTTGGATGTCTTCTTGGAATGCTTTCCAAACGGGTAGTATGTAGGGTTTCAAATCTTGTTTGGCAATTTCAGCATCAATCATTTTTGCCAAATTCCCCAATTCGGGCTTGATTTGACTCATGAGTATATCGTTGATATTGATATTAGCGAAAGTTACCCTGCAGGGGTCTATGGGTGTAAATTCTGTGAATGAAGTAGTAGACTTGATGCGATAATTGGAGGTTAATTCTATATCACTTTTTAATTTAATTTTGGCTCTTCGCAAAGATTCATCCCAACCACAACTAAATGGTATGGGCGGATTGATGCAATTGTCAAAGACACAAGCAGCGCAATATTCTCCCGAAAACCCATAGGCCACATCCAGTCCCAAAAACACGGTTTTTCCTTTTCCCGATAGCTGAATGGGTTCACGTTTTAATTTATATTGGTACCGTAATCCAGAACAGGGTTTGTCTGCCCCTTTGAACTCCTTATCAAATGATTGATCTGCCATTTTTATAAATGGCTTCAATTCTACTTTAATGGGTATGTTGATGTTGGATGCCACTGTGGGCATGGGTTTCATGTCTACTACTTGATTTGCAGTACTGGGGGCTTCTGGCTTAATGCTACCGCAGCCACAAAATGCCATCACCAATGGCAAAAACAAAAAATTATGAATGGATTTCATTACGGATGTTCAATAACGATGGACCTATTTTGCACGTGATTGCGGGCTTGTATTTGAATTGTATAAAAACCTGCAGATAAATTGGTTACGGGAATAGTAATGATAGCCTTTTTACAGGTTTCAGTATATACCATTCTACCAGAAGCGTCTAACAAAGTAATGGTTACGGGTTCGTGGATCAAAGCAGACTTAACAGTTAACTCGCTATGAACGGGGTTGGGAAAAACGTCATAAAAAACCGATAAATCCTCAGATTGTAATGGCTCTTCCACGAATAAAACATATTGAATACTATCGTTTTGTCTTACACCATCTAAAGAGTTTTTTAAATAACTACGCAATAAAAATGTACCCGCCTCGTTGAAATTCAATGGTTTCAACGATTTCACCCATACACTATCTCCGGGGTTTAATGATGGAAGCTCTAGGGTATCTGAAAAAATCAAATTTCCTGATGCAGGCTGAAGGATGTGATAAACAATTTGGTTTGCGCCAGTGGTTCTTCCTTTGCCAATGTTTGAGCACAGAATTTCCGGAAACCGAATAGAATCGTTTTTGATCAATTTTGAGCCTGTTCCAGGTTGAATCGCTTTGAGCATTGATGCATCTTTCAGTAGCTGAACATTAATTTCACCCCAGAGTGAATCATTAAAGATGTTCTGGTCTTCAAAAGAGCTAGTATAAACCAACAATTTAGCTTTTCCCAACGCAGTAAAAGTATGATTTAAATCGAACAGCAACGTGTCTTTTGCTTTTCCAGAAAGATGAGTCACTCTGGAAATGAAGGCTGTGCGTATGCCTTTTTCGAATATGGATACATTGACTAGAACTTTTTTTATTGTGTCTGCACCTTGATTTTCTATGGCAATTCTGGCATTGTAAAGCGTATCGTTTAGGTCAAAATTGTTGCTATCAACATCCAATATTATGGCATTTGGAAATGCATCTTTTCCCACAACGGCGGTGAAATTGTGAGAAACCGTATCGTTATTTCTATCCAAATCAGAACCCAAATTGGCAAAACATCGAATCAAAAAACTACCCACATTCATTGGTCTAAAGGTGGGTGAAAAATTCACCGTATCGGTTCTGCCCGAGTCAATGGTGATGGTTTTTATGTCGTAGTAAATGCGGTTTCCGTTGTAAAACACTTCACAAACGGCTGGCCCAGTATTTTTTAAATAACCCAAATTCGAAATCACCAGTTTGGGCGCAATGCTGGGTTTGCCAATGCTCAATATCTCGTTTTTTAGTGGTTTTTTAATTTCTATGGCTTTAAAATCATAGGGTTTACCCACGTTGAAATATCGAACCATCGAATCATTTTCGTTGAATAAATCGAGGTTGTGTTTTGTTTTAACCACCAACTTGTATTTACCTAAAACATTTGGGGTAAAGGTTTTTGGCATCGTGATATCGGATCCAAACAAACCCTGGAGGTAGGCTTTTACAGAATCATGATACAACCGTATTCCATTGGGGCCATAAATCGAACAGTAAAAAGGAACGTTAAATGCCGAGACTAAGCCATCATTATAAATGAAATACTTGATGCTTAGGGCTTTGGATTTGGTGTGATATTGATTTACATCTGGACTTCTCAAAGAATCAATGCCGATGTCAACAATTTTTCGGATGAAAATGGTGCGGACCGCGGTATCGTTTTTGCGATAAGCATCCCCATTCATTTCAGTGGTGAAGACCACTTTAATTTTTCCTGTATCTGTGCATTTATAAGTGGGCCAGAATAGGATTTTTGATTGAAATTTGGGTAAACTCAAAAATTGAATTTGGTTGTAAACCACTTTGGTTCCTTGAAGCATTTTGCATCGAATGGTAAAAGTGGGAGAGTTGTTATAACCGATGTTTTGCACATTCGCCATGGGCATGATGGTGTCTGTTTTGTAATTGTAACCGCTGCCTTCGGAGGGTTCGTAAACAGTATTGATCATCACATCATTTTTTACACCCACATAAAAAAATCGCGTTTGGGTGTCGTTGTCTGAAACTTGGTCTCCGGCTTTTTTCACGATGAGCAATGTCTTGTGCTCACCAAAAGAACTGGGCACAAATGATTTGGGAAAAATGTATTGCCGTTTGAGTCCGCTGGAAAGGGTATCTCGGAGGGTGTAGCTATATTGTTTGTTTGCGCCAAACCAGATTTCACAACGGATATCAAAGCTGTCTGTTGCATTTTGCACACCGATGTTACCAACAATGCCCTCAGGTGCGATGGTATCGTTGTTGTATTTATTGATGCTATCTTTGGGATTATCAATTGAAATGGCAGCGATATCTATGTCTGCTTGTAATCTGGGTTCAATGAGAAATTTGAACGGCGCATCTGGGGCAAAATCGACCCAACTTGACCCACCCAATGGTGCAACATAGTAAAATGTTTTGGGTCTAACGGGGGACTCCATTTGATATCCAAATGAAATATTATTGGTTCCCAACTGCCTAACACCCACGAAAAAAGACCCATTGATGGAAACGGGTTTTTTAAAATCTAGGATGTAATTGCCACTTTTGCTCGTGAGGGAATCACTTTGATATATCAATGTACTGGGTTTTTTCGTAATGCTGTCGCAGCGCCAAATACCTACTTTGAAGGGTTCTCCACCCGCTCCGAAAGCCACGGTAACCTGATTGATATACTTGGGGGAATTGGAAAAGAACCTTGCCACGAAATCACCGGTAGTTCCATTAAAACCAATACCGCCTGGCGCGGGGGATTGTGTTACATCCCTATAACTGTATACATTGGGGTTTCCCAAACGGTACGATTCATTGCTGTTGTTACTGCTGTTACTGTCGATGCAGGTTACATAAATGGTATCTAATCCAGCGTTCAGCGGATTCAGTGAGGGAACATTAAAGAAGCCCTCTTCCCCGGCCAATAGTGATATGGTAAAACTGTCTTTTTGTTTGTTGTAACCTTGAGATCTGGTATAAACCTTAAATGATGAAAGGGCCTTTTTACCTACATTTCTAAGCAAAACTTGCACGCTGTCTGGTTTCCCAAGGGGAAGCGGGATTTTACCCAAGGTATACACTTTGATGATGTGAAGGTCCTCCTTGTATTTGGGGAAATTGAACACCATGGTTGGGTGATAACTACTACTGCTAGGTAAACTATCGATAGCATTGGCCCCGATGCCATATTTGACTTGATTTTGGGCATAAGAACTCACCGTAGCGGGTCCCTCAAAATACCATTGAAAGATAGACCCTTGTTTTTTGATTTGGGAATATTCTACGAGTAATACGAGGTTGTTTCCTTTGGTTGTGTCATACACGTAATAACCGTTGTTGAAAGGTATTTTGTAGAATTTTTCAAGACCACCAATGTAATTGGCCGGTGTTTCGTTGTAAACCAACTTACTTTGGCTGGTTTCGGTGGGAAAATGAAGTTTGGCGGCTCCAAAATCACTACGCGATGTGTTTTGAAGCCAAATTTTACAATTTGTACTGCTGTTCGGCGCTGACCCCGCGATGCGATAAAACTCAATGGAGGTGAGTGTATCACCATGCACCATGTTTCCCAACTCGTTGGACGGGATGATGTAAGCAAATCGTGAAGTTTGTGTGTCTCTGCTTGCACTAGCAATCATTGGCCCACCCAAAGTTCCCGCGTATGAACCATCCCCAATTTTGATGTATTGGGCTTTAGATACGCCACACACAAGTAGGAACAAGCCCAACAAAACATGTTTAACCGCATCTTTTTTGTTCATCTTATACAAACCTACGCGAATTTAATCAACTTGCCGTGTGGTTTTACTTAATTTGCAGTGTCGTGAATAAGCAAGAACTCATCCAACAAATCCGCTCAAAAAAGTCATACCTCTGCACAGGATTAGATACTCAAATGGAGAAATTACCTCTGTGTTTGCCAAAAACTGGGGATGGCTTGGTGAAATTCAATCGCGATATCATAGACGCAACGGCCGAACAAAGTGTGGCCTACAAAATCAACACAGCATTTTATGAGCAATATGGAAAAGCGGGTTGGGAATGGATGGAAGAAACTTTGCTTCATTTGCCCAAAAACACGTTGAAGATTGCTGATGCAAAACGTGGCGACATTGGCAATACGAGTTCTATGTATGCCAAGGCGTTTTTTGAAACGTTACCCTTTGATGCCATTACGGTTGCACCATACATGGGAGAGGATAGTTTGAGACCTTTTTTAGAGTTCAAGAACAAATGGGTCATTTGTTTGGCGCTCACGAGCAATGCGGGGCATGCAGATTTTCAGTTGGGTGAATATGAAGGAAAAAAACTGTACGAAAGAGTGATTGAAACCGTTTGCAAATGGGGCTCTGAAGAAAATTTGATGTTTGTTGTGGGGGCCACGAGGGCTGAAATGGTACAACAAATACGTGCTATGATACCTGAACATTTTTTGCTCGTTCCTGGTGTTGGTGCCCAAGGTGGAAGCTTGGTGGATATTACCAAAGCAGCGGCTAATGCCGACCTGGGTTTATTGGTAAATTCTTCTAGGGGTATTTTGTATGCTTCGGATAAAGACGATTATGCAGAAGCAGCAAATTCAGAAGCCAGAAAGTTGGCTTCTGAAATGGCTTTATATATTTGATCTTAAAACGGTTTATTAACCGCGAGGCTTCAAAGGCCTGATTTCTAAATTTACATTGTGAAAATTGGGCGGCGTTTCCAAACAATAAATGATTTGTGATGCGACATCTTCGGGCATCAGCATATTGTCATGTGCCGTGATATTTTCACTGTGTCTGAAAAAATCGGTTTTTACAGAACCTGGGTAAACGCAAGTCACCTTTACGCCAAAATCACGAACTTCCTTGTACAATGCATCGCTAAAACCCCGAACAGCAAATTTGGTAGCGCAATAGCCACTCACTTGCTGATAGCCTTCCAAACCGGCAATGGAGGATATATTAATGATGTGACCCAATCCTTGCGTTTTCATGCTTGGAAGGGCAAGCCTTGTTGCATAAAACAAACCGGTTACGTTGGTGTCGAACATTTCTTGCCATTGTTCAATGGGCAATTCTTCACAAAATCCGAAATAGCCCAATCCCGCATTGTTAATGAGGATGTCAACTTTTCCGTGCGCGTCTATGACTTCTTTAAAAGCAGCACTTATCGATTCTAGATTTCTCACATCGGTTTTGATACAATGGTAATTGGTGTGGTTAGTTGAACAACCACTTCTGCAAAATCCGTAAACGATGGCGCCTTTTGATAGCAGTTGGTTTACACATTCTTGTCCGATGCCCTTATTGGCACCTGTTACCACGGCAATTCTATTTTCTAAATTCATGATGTTTTTAATTCAATGAAGGATAACAATGAAGTTTCTAATTGGTTCCAATCCCATGCAAATTTTTGGAGGCTGAGATTGTTTTTTTCTACAAAATGGGCGTATGATTTATCGTAATAAACCAGCAACAACTCTACCCAAGTTTTGAAATCATCTTGTTCCAGCGCTTCTACGGCTGCCTTTTCATGTTGCCCGCCCAATCGCTTACGCAGTTTTTGGGTTTGTTCAATGAGCAATTCCTTGGGCAGGTGGGCGTATTCGGCCAAAATTCTATTGATTCGGGTTTCACGGTCTACCAAAATCTCAATGCTCGGTGCTTGTTGCATTTGGACCCACAAACCCTGTGGAATTGCACACAAACCAATCATTCTACTTTCATTTTCAATATATGTAATCCTTTCTGGGTTTAATCCGAACAATTCAATCGCAAGCAAATTCTCGAACATTTCATTTCTGGGTTGTTCGGGCATTCCTACTCCACCAAGTGCCGAGCCTTTATGATTTGCCAACCCTTCTAAATCAATGATTTGTTGATCTTTTTGCTGTAACAAATGCAAAATTTCAGTTTTACCTGATCCGGTATGTCCTGCAACAAGGATGATGTTTTTTGGTGCTTCTAATGCGGCCAAAGTCCAATGCCTATATGATCGATAACCGTCCCGAATGATATAAACAGGTACGCCACTCCATTGAGTGATGGTAGATGCAATTTGGCTCCTCAATCCTCCTCGCCAACAATAAAACAAAACCGGCTTATTGTGTGATTTTTGAAGTGCCATTAAAGCGATATAGAATGCTTCAAATTTTGGTCCGGCCAACCGCAAGCCAACCTGAACAGCCACCTCTCTGCCTTTTTGTTTGTAGGTTGTGCCCACCTCGGCCCTGTCACCGTCGTTTAAAATTGGTATGTTAATGGCACCGGGGATATGTGCACGGGCAAATTCCGATTCGCTTCGAACATCTACCCAAATGTATGAGCCTTTGTGCTTGAGCGCTTCATCAATGGATAACGCTTTTGTCTGGCTCATTGTTAATTACATGATGACTTCAAGAAGGCTTCTGTATGCAAGCACAGAGTCACCGTATTTTTCTTTGGTTTTTGCTTGCAACAACGGCGCGAATTGGTCTTTGTATTGGTTGTAACTTTCAATTGAAGGCGCTGTATACTGTATCGCATAGTTCACACCTTCATTGTCGTTGGCTTCGGTGAGAAGCTTTAGAATTTTACATTCCGTAAAACAGCCTGTTTGCATTACTTCCGGAATGTGTTCTTCTTTCATCCAAGAAAGCCATTCATTGGCCAAATTTGGATGTAGGTTACACGTAACGTTGTAAACAATCATGAGATTATTGAGCTGTGATTCGGATGTTGTAGCCTTCCATGATGAGGTTGGCCAACAATTTTTTACAAGCGGTTTCAGCCATGTTGTGCGCTTCTTCTGAAGAAACGGCCTCCAAATCCATGGTGATGAATTTTCCAATGCGCACGTTAGACGCGGTTTCGATACCAATTTTTGGCAAACCATTGGCAACTGCTTTTCCTTGAGGATCTAACAATCCTTTGAGGGGTAAGATTTCAATCTCTGCAACGAATTTCACAATACAAACCTACGCTAAATTCCGCAAAAAAGCGTGTATTTTGCGGTGATGATTTTTGTAAAAATTAGAACCATTGGATTGTTTGCGGTGGTGGGAATGTGTTTTGCGAATTGTGTCGAAAATTCCTCACAATCGACTAAACATGCCAAATCTACTGATTCCGCAAATCTTATAGATACTGTAAATTTTGCGGGTGCTGATTTAATTGGTACAGACAGTGGAATTGTCATCATTGAAACACAGAGAAAACCCACGCAATTGTTAGGAATTTGGCAACAAATGCCAGTTTCAGCCTTGAGAGAATCCATTAAAACGCACGCACAGTTGATCGTCAATTGCATTGTTGAACACAAGTATCAGATGGATGGCGGTTTAACGGTGTTATATAAAGAGTCTCCCAGTGTTGGTAGTGTAGATGTTTTTGTAGGCATTCCAGTTAACGGCCTGAGGGCGGGTGCCAAAGCCAAACCACTAAAAGAGGGTTTTGTAGTTGAGAATATTGAGGGTGGTAGCTATCTGAAAGCCACGGTCAATGCAGAACCTGGTTCCACTTTAAAAAATTGGGAAAAATTTATCAAATTGGTGAAGGAACGAAATTCAGAGGCCAGCGCAACGAATGGAAGCTTGGGTGGATATCCTTATTTTGAATACTATCAAGACAGTCGCAATTCCGAGATGACAACCACTGTTTCACAAGCGATTCTTGTAATGAAAAAACAGTGATGCAAGTACCTCAATATCTTCAGAAAGGCGATACCGTTTTGCTCGTTGCGCCTGCACGCAATGTAAACCAAGGTGATTTGAGGGAATTCGAGGCTTGGATTAACGGGCAAGGTTGGATACTCGAGTTTGCACCAAATCTTTTTTCGGTGGATAATCAATTTGCGGGTACTGATGATCAAAGAGCCAATGATTTGATTTGGGCTCTATCACATCCAACAGCCAAAGCGATTTTTACGGCGAGAGGTGGATATGGCAGTGTTCGAACCTTGGAGGCAATGAAAAAGAAATTGGGCGATTTGGATTGTTGGCTTCAAACACAGCATCCCAAATGGTTTGTGGGATTTAGTGATGTTACAACCATTCATTTGTGGTTACAAAAAAACAATTGGGTCAGTATCCATGGACCTGTAGCTACACAATGGTCACTTCAACACGAATCTTCTGAAAAAAATCAACTTCAATTGGCCAACGTGCTGAATGGCAATCCTTTGTTGTTTGAGATAGATCAAGTCAATGTGTATCGCCCGGCTAATTTTAATGGTGAATTGATTGGTGGAAATTTAAGCTTGTTGTATGCGGCGTTGGGCACAGATTTACAGCCGGTTACTGATGGCAAAGTATTATTGATTGAGGATTTGGATGAATATTTGTATCACGTAGATCGCATGCTCATGGCATGTAAAAATGCGGGATTATTCAATAATATCCAGGCGTTGTTGGTGGGTAGTATGATCGATATGAATGACAATGCGGTGCCCTTTGGGAAAACGGTAAAAGAAATGATACTAGATTTACTTGGGGAGGCAAATTTTCCCGTTGTTTTTGATGTGCCAATGGGTCACGACAAACAAAATTATGCGGTAAAGTTGGGAGCAGTGTGTAACTTTGACAATTCAACTTTAACCCAATAATACGGTGATTTCTTCCAAAACATTTATTGCATTTACAAAGTTTGGTATTGTTGGCGGTATTAGCTTTTTAGTTGATATGTCAGTGTACTATGGATCAGATGTGTTTTTGCCAAGTTACATTGCAAAAGCCATAGGAATTGTGGTTGCAACGGGATTTAACTACAAGTTGAATTCGATGTGGACATGGGGTGCGAAAAAGGGCAGTGATATTCATGAAAAGCAGCCCAGTGTTTTGCGTAACTATCTCATTTTGTATGCCATTAGCGGTTCTGTGAATGTTTTAACCAATGAATTATTACTTTCTGTTTTGCCAGATTGGATCTTACAATTGAATGTAGTATTTCCAAACAAATTGGGGGGTGATGAAATAATTAAGAATACATTTTTGGGTAGTACACAATTATTTGCAGTAAAAATCGACAAATTATTTGCAGTACTAACAGCGACAGTGGTGGGTATGATGATCAATTTTATCGGCCAAAAACTGTGGGTGTTTGGTAAAAGTAAATCACGAGGTTAACAAAGCATCGTCGGATGCACTAACTTTGTAATTCATCATTTTTTAATAAAAAATAACATGGCATGTACATCTTGTGGCACCAAGGAAGGCGGAACACCCGGTGGGTGTAAGAGCAACGGAACTTGTGGTACCAGTGGTTGCAATGCATTAAACGTTTACGATTGGTTCAAAGATATGGACCTGCCTTCGGGCTATAAACCTTTCAATGTTGTAGAAGTGCGTTTCAAAGGTTCTCGAAAAGAGTTCTTTAGAAACACAAATAACTTGGAGCTTTATACCGGTGATTACGTTTGTGTAGATAGCAGCATTGGATTTGATATTGGAACGGTCTCAGCAACCGGCGAAATTGTTCGTTTGCAGTTGAAAAAATACCGAGTTCGCGAAGATTCTGACGAGATGAGGGGTATTCAAAGAGTGGCGTCGGAACGCGACATGGAACGTCAGAAAGAAGCCAAAAGCAAAGAAGACCAAACCTTGGAGCGCGCTCGGACGATTGCGTTTTCATTGAATCTGCAAATGAAAATTTCAGACATTGAAATCCAAGGAGACGGACGCAAAGCAATCTTTTTCTATACCGCCGAAACGCGGGTTGATTTTAGAGAACTCATTAAGCGTTATGCCGATGAATTTAAGCTGAAAATCGAAATGCGTCACATATCATATCGCGAGGAAGCTTCCCGATTGGGTGGTACTGGCGTATGTGGTAGGGAATTGTGTTGCAGTACTTGGTTAACGGATTACAAACAAGTAAATACTGGTGCGGCGAGAGTTCAAAATTTGAGTATCAATATGGAAAAATTGGCTGGTCAGTGTGGTCGTTTGAAATGTTGCTTGAACTATGAGTTGGATCAATATGTTGAAGCCATTGACGCATTTCCCAAGGCAAAGGTGGTTAAGTTGGATACAGTGGCAGGTGTTGCTTATGCGAGAAAAACCGATATTCTGAAAAAACTTATGTGGTTCTCATACGATGATAACCAAACATGGGTTGCTTTGCCTGTAGATAAGGTAAATGAGGTAATGGAGGAAAACAAAGGGGGTAAACAATCTGCATCCTTGCAAGATTTGGCGCCCGCGAGTGCTGTTTTAGAAAAGTTGGGCAATGGTGGGGATGATCGAAATAATGATTTCATAGGCAATTCAGAATTGTTATCTGATGATGAATTTGCTTTGAAGAAGAGGGGCCCCGAGAGAGGGGATCAGCGCAATGGTGATCGCAGAAAAGGTGGTAACGATAGACGTCCCGAGAACCGAGGCCCACGACCAGATAACAGAGGACCAAGGCCAGAAGGCGGTCCAAGACCAGGCGGAGAAAACCGAGGCCCACGACCAGATAACCGAGGCCCAAGGCCAGAAGGCGGTCCAAGGCCAGGTGGAGAAAATCGAGGTCCACGACCAGACAACCGAGGACCAAGGCCAGAAGGTGGTCCAAGGCCAGGTGGAGAAAATCGAGGTCCACGACCAGACAACCGAGGTCCAAGGCCAGAAGGTGGTCCAAAACCTGTAAACAGTACCAAACCAAATACAGATTCACCAAATTCAAATACTGGCGATTCGCCAAAATCAGAATAACAACAAGAGAGGGGCGCCATTGGCGCCCCTCTTGTTTAAAATAAAATCGGAATTGCTGGCAAGTGCCAACAAAGTATTAATAACTCAAGTACATACTCTTCTGCTTGTATAATTCGCGGAAGGCTGGATCTTTTAGGTCTTTGATAAACAAAATACTCTCGCCCGTACTTTTCATTTCGGGACCCAATTCTCTACTTACACCTTGGAATTTGTTGAAGCTGAATACAGGTTGTTTTATCGCAAAGCCAGCAGGTCTTGCAGGAATGGTAAAGTCCTTGATTTTATTTGCCCCCAACATCACCTTTGTGGCCATATTTACATAAGGGAAATCGTAGGCCTTACAAATGAATGGTACAGTTCTAGACGCACGAGGATTGGCTTCGATCACATATACTTTTTCATCTTTGATCGCAAACTGTATGTTCATCAAACCACGAATATTCAAGGCATGAGCCAATTTTTCGGTGTATTCGATCATTAGATTTTGCACGTTTTCACTCAATGCGAACGGAGGGAGTACAGCACTCGAATCGCCCGAGTGAATACCCGCTGGTTCGATGTGTTCCATCATTCCCAAAATGTGAACGTCTTCGCCATCGCAAATACTGTCGCTTTCAGCTTCTTCCGCGCGATCCAAGAAGTGATCAATCAACACTCTGTTACCCGGCAAATCGCCAAGCAATTTAACAACCGCCTTTTCCAAGTCTTCGTCGTTGATGACAATCACCATCCCTTGTCCGCCCAATACATAGCTCGGACGAACCAACACAGGGTAACCCACTTGATTTGCAATAACAATGGCTTCTTCAGCATCAAGAGCCACTCCGAATTTTGGATAAGGTATATCTAACTGGGCAAGCATTTCACTGAAACGACCGCGATCTTCGGCGATGTCCATGTTATCGTAGCTTGTTCCAATGATTTTAATGCCTTTCTCGTGCAGTTTTTCTGCCAATTTCAAAGCTGTTTGACCGCCCAATTGCACGATAACGCCTTCGGGTTTTTCGTGTTGGATGAGTTCCCACAGATGCTCCCAATAAACAGGTTCAAAGTAGAGTTTATCCGCCATATCGAAATCGGTACTCACCGTTTCGGGGTTACAATTGATCATAATGGCTTCATAACCTGCTTCTCGAGCCGCCATGATTCCATGAACACAACTGTAATCAAATTCGATACCCTGTCCGATGCGATTTGGACCGCTGCCCAATACGAAGATTTTCTTCTTATCACTGACAACGCTTTCGTTTTCCCCATCGAAGGTGGAATAGAAGTAATTGGTAGGACTCGGGAATTCGGCGCTGCAGGTATCTACCATTTTATATACTCGGCGTATACCTAGGCTATATCGTTTTTCACAAACCTGATCTGCGGTAGTATTGCCACCCATCAACCAAGAGATTTGTTCATCGCTGTATCCTTTTTCTTTGGCAATTTTTAATAAGGCCGCGGGGATATTATCGATATTGTATCTGCGAATTTCGGTTTCAGTTTTTACCAAATCAGCGATTTGCTCCAAGAACCAACGGTCTACGCGGGTGATTTTCTGCACGCTACTAATGGGTACGCCCAATGCCAAGGCGTCTTTGATTTGGAAAACGCGATTCCAGCTGGCGTATTCCATGCCATGCACAAGTTCCTCTAAGTTGCGACTTACTTTGTTGCCATCAGCTCCGAGGCCATGACGGGAAATCTCAAGACTCTGACAAGCTTTTTGGAGTGCTTCTTGGAAGCTTCTTCCGATGGCCATGACTTCACCAACCGACTTCATTTGGAAGCCCAGGCGGGTATCTGCGCCATGGAATTTATCGAAGTTGAAACGAGGGATTTTTACGATGACGTAATCCAAGGCGGGCTCAAAAAAGGCGCTAGTAGTCTTGGTAACTGGGTTTTTGAGTTCATCCAAGTAAAAACCGATGGCCAATTTCGCTGCAATTTTTGCAATGGGATAACCGGTTGCTTTCGATGCCAAAGCAGAACTTCTACTTACCCTTGGGTTGATTTCGATGGCGATGATTTCTTCGTCCACTGGGTTAACGCTGAACTGCACGTTGCAACCACCGGCGAAAACACCCATACTGCGCATCATCTTGAAAGCCATATCGCGCATTCTTTGGAAAGCGGTATCGCTCAATGTCATTGCAGGTGCTACGGTAATTGAATCCCCGGTGTGAATTCCCATAGGATCGAAGTTTTCGATGGTACAGATTAC
>JAIYBO010000038.1 GCA_027488495.1 Bacteroidota bacterium
ATATAAGTCATTCATTGATACCAATATACACGCTGTGATCGAAGGTGTTCATCCAAGTCCGCTGTCGGCCCATCGCGGGTTTTTTGGATCAAAACCCTTTTCGAAGATCAATGAATTCCTTAAAAATCAGGGGAAATCACCCATCGAATGGTGAGTGAGAAGTCCAATAAATCAAACAATCCAAAACTGTGTAAAACTGATTCGCACAAAAAAGCCTCGCATAGATAACTTTGGAGGGTGGAAAATCCCATCAGTATTACCAAGGCAACCATACATCAGGGCAGCATTGCTGTGTTGCAGGATGTGAATCTTCAAGTGTCTGAAGGCGAGTTTGTGTTTTTGATCGGTAGAACCGGCTCTGGTAAATCATCGCTGTTAAAGACTCTATATGGCGAATTGCCATTGCAAGAGGGTGAAGCCAATATTGCGGGCTATGATTTAAAGGGGTTGTTGAAGAAAGATGTCCCTTTCTTGCGTCGTAAATTGGGGATTGTGTTTCAGGATTTTCAGTTACTAACAGACCGAAACGTGCTCGATAATTTGATGTTTGTGTTAAAGGCAACCGGCTGGACCAATAAGCATGAAATGTTAGATCGCTGCAAAGCCGTTTTGGAAAAGGTAGGTTTACAAACCAAAGATTACAAAATACCCGCTGAATTGAGTGGTGGGGAGCAACAGCGTTTGGTTATTGCTCGGGCTTTGTTGAATGAACCCAAAGTAATGCTTGCAGATGAACCCACTGGTAACTTAGATCCCGAAGTGAGTGACGAAATCATGGCTCTTTTGAAGTCCATCGCGAGAGAAGGGACTGCAATATTGATGGCTACTCATGACTATCGCCTCATCCAAAAGTTTGGTGGAACCATTTGTAAACTCGAAAATCGCAGTTTGCGTGCGATGGAATCCTACGAATTCAATCAATCACTTTCTTAATTTCCAAAGGGAGATTTCCCTCCTCGGGGACTCAATATAGGTTGATTGCCAAGGTTCCCATTTTTGACTCTCAATCCAATGCATTGTAGTTGGATTTTGCAATGCCGAGGCTCTGTTATGAATTGGACTCACGATATAACTGTTATGAATGAGTATCTGCACTTGAGAATCCTTGGATAGGCTTTTGAATTCTTGAATGTCTTTTTCCGATGAACCTAGATTGAATATGATATTCTTTGGTGGTTCTTTGCCAATCATTCTGGCTTGGTACTCCCAAGCGTTTTCTATTGCCTTAGCATGATTTGATATCAAAACAATTTTCTGCGTATTGTTAGTCGGTATTTGTTTATTTAGGATTTCTGCAAATCGTTCCACATCGGAATTAGAACCAAGAAACATCGGAATTAAAACAAAAACGGCATGATAAACCCATGTTCCAATGGCCACACCCATCAGTGGCTTTGTGGTTTTATCGTCAGACGAAAACAATCCTGCTTTCGCCATTAAAAGGGTAGCGACTGGTAGTAACATCACCATGAATTCTGCATTTCCTACGCTGTAGAAGGCAAATCCCAAGTGAAGAAAGAAAACCCAAGACAGGGTGCCTTTAAAAATACGGATTGGCGTAGTCTGTGTGTTTCTTTTTAAAATATATCGCCAAATGAAGGCCAATGAGGAGATAACCAATAGCAACAATCCACCCAAACCAATGATCGACATGAAAGGCCAAGCAACGATGATGAATATACTAAAACCATGGATTTGGAATACAGTGCGAATGAGGTTAACTGCGGTAAATAAAAAGTTGAGTGGCCCTATTTCAGTATCAACGAGCCCTTGGTTGACATCGTGGATGATAAAGTTACTGATGCTTTCATTGCTAGCGGAAGCCGCCAAGAGGTATGCAAATATGATGAGTGCACCCGATAAAATTGGGGCTGCCCATTTCCCTTTCTTCATTGCCATTAATGCGTAGGCTAAAAACCAGAAAATATATGTTTGATGAAACAACACGGAAAATGCGAGCGATACCCAGCCGGCTGAAGCGGTTCTGTGTTGTTTGTTTTCAATGAGATAACTCCCCAAAATGGCCAAAAACAGTGGCACCACATAGGTCTCGTTATCAATGGCAAATCGCAAAATACCATACGACCCCAGAAGGAACCAAATCAGCCAATGTGCATTTGAATGGGTCGTATTTAATTTCAGTAGCCATGCGCGCAAAATCTCTAAAGTGAGTGCACACAGAGCGAAGTTTAAAAAAGTAAAACCAGCAATTGGATCGATATGAAGGAATCTGATTAATGGTAGCCACAATGAGCACCAGGGCATGTAAAGTAAGTGGTGTGGTGATAACATAGAACCGAAGCTTCCCTCAAATTCCAATGTGTCGGCGGCATAACCCCAACCATCGCCTGAATGGGTTAGAGGCAATAGCAAAATACTCACCATCAATATGGCGATAAATGCAAAATAAAATCCGCGGTTTGCATTTATTGAAATTCGCATCGCAACAAATATAGGGTGTGCTATCTTTGTGCCGTGCAATCACCTTTAGATAATCCCATTTTTCAGGTCATCGGTAATACAGCGGACCAAATGCAGTTAAAAGCATGGGTGGTTGGTGGATTTGTGAGGGATTCAATATTAAAAAGGGAAAACAAAGACATAGACATTGTGGTTGTGGGTAACGGGGTAGATTTTGCCCAGGCGGTTGCCAAGAACTTCAATAATGATTGTAGTTTGAGTGTTTTTAAGAATTTCGGTACTGCGCAAATTAAATTTGATGACTGGATCATAGAGTTTATCGGGGCCAGGAAAGAAAGTTATCGAAGGGATTCACGCAAACCAATTGTAGAGAATGGCACGTTGATCGATGATCAAAATCGTCGTGATTTCACCATTAATGCTATGTATCTATCGCTAAATAGCGATAATTATGGCGAGTTGTATGACCCGTTCAATGGCGTTCAGGATTTACAGAACATGGTCATTCGAACTTGTTCTAATCCAGACATTACATTTAGTGATGACCCGCTCCGGATGTTGAGGGCCATTCGATTTGCTTCGCGGCTTAATTTTCGCATCGAACTCAAAACCTTCGAAGCCATCAAAGCCAATGTGAATCGCATTGAAATAGTTTCGCAAGAGAGAATTACTGATGAAATCAATGGCATGATCATGGGTGAAAAACCGAGTAGGGCATTCGAAATGATGTCGAAAACGGGTTTACTGTCTTTAATTTTTCCTGAAATGATGGATTTGCATGGGATAGAAACTAGAAATGGCAAATCTCACAAAGACAATTTCTATCACACCCTGCAGGTTTTAGATAACATCTGCGAGTTTACAGATAATTTGTGGCTGCGCTGGGCGGCTATTCTGCACGACATTGCTAAACCGGCCACCAAGAGATTTGACCCAAAGGTTGGATGGACATTTCACGGACATGAAGACAAGGGGTCTAGGATGGTAAAAGGCATTTTTAAGCGCATGCGGTTGCCACTGGATGAAAAGATGCGCTATGTTAGTACTTTGGTTTTGTTGCATTTGAGACCCATCGTATTGTCGAAAGAAACAGTTACTGACAGTGCAGTTCGGAGATTGATTGTAGATGCAGGTGACTACGTTTCAGATTTGGTTATTTTGTGTAGAGCGGATATCACCAGTAAGAACGAAGCCAAAGTAGAGAAACACTTAAGAAATTTGGTTTTAGTTGAAGAGAAGATCAGTGAAGTAATGGTAAAAGATGAGCTGAGAAATTGGCAACCGGTTTTAACGGGGAATCATATCAAGAACCATTTCGACATAAAGGACCCACAGCACATTGGCATGATCAAAGAGGCTGTGCGTGAAGTGATTTTGGAAGGACAAATCCCCAATGAATTAGAGGCTGCATTGAAGTTGGCGGTGGAAATAGCGGCCAAACTAGGAGTGAGTGAGAAATCACAATAAAAGGGATTGAAATCTGAATGAATTTCATCAAATAAATTCACGAAATTTGCAATAATATTATGTTACAGATTGCCAACATTAGAAAAAATGCCAATGAATTGGCCGAGAGATTGGCCATACGTGGTTTGGATGGACAAGCATTGATTGCCCAAGTGATTGAATTGGATGAAAGGAATCGCGCCAAAAGAACGGAGATGGAGACCTTGCAGGCCAAAGGCAATCAGTTGTCGTCTCAAATCCGAGACATGTATCAATCTGGACAAAAAGACGCTGGCGATGCGTTGAAGTTGGAATCTGCACAAATCAAAGATTCATTGAAGTCTTTGGAAACCGATGTTGAGTTAGCTGACAAAGAATTATTACAATTGTTACTCACTATTCCCAATACCCCATCTATGGAGGTGCCCAAAGGAAAAACGCCTGAAGAGAACCAGGAAGTATCTCAATGGGGTGCTAAACCCGATTTGTATGACGGGGCTGTTCCACATTGGGAGCTTGCTGCAAAGTATGATATCATTGATTTTGAATTGGGTGTAAAATTGACCGGTGCAGGTTTTCCTGTATACAAAGGAAAAGGCGCGATTTTTCAACGTGCTTTGATTCAATTCTTTCTCAATGAAGCGGGTAAAGCAGGCTATATGGAAGTACAGCCACCATTGTTGGTAAACGCCGATAGTGGATATGGAACGGGCCAGTTACCCGATAAAGAAGGTCAAATGTATCATTGCGGTGTGGATGATTTGTATTTGATTCCAACCGCTGAGGTACCCATTACAAATCTGTACAGAGATGTGATTTTGAATGAATCTCAACTACCCATTAAGAATGCTGGTTACACACCATGCTTCAGAAGAGAAGCCGGTAGTTATGGTGCTCACGTAAGGGGCTTGAACCGTTTACATCAATTTGATAAAGTAGAAATAGTTCAAATCGTAAAGCCGGAAGGGTCATACGCAGTATTGGAAGACATGCAAAATTACGTGCAAGGCCTGTTACAAAAATTGGGTTTACACTACAGAGTTTTGTTGTTGTGTGGTGGAGATATGGGCTTTACAAGTGCCAAAACCTATGATATGGAAGTGTGGTCTGCGGCCCAAGAAAAATGGTTAGAATGCAGTTCTATTAGCAATTTTGAAACCTTTCAAACGAACCGATTGAAATGCCGTTATCGCAATGCTGAAGGCAAAACAGAATTGGCCCACAGCTTGAATGGATCTGCTTTGGCATTGCCCCGAATAGTAGCTGCCTTGCTCGAAAACAACCAAACAGCTGAAGGCATAAGGGTGCCAGACGTTTTGGTTCCCTATACAGGCTTTACATTTATCAATTGAAATGACAGGAACGCCCACCTTACCGCCATTTGATTGGGAGGCGCCAACTTCTCTGGGTTCATTGCTGAATGACGTACTTACCATCCAACAATTCCCAACAGAATTGGCCAAAGTCATTGCCACAGTGACCGAAAACCAGTGGAGTTGTAGCTACAGAGAGGGTGGATGGAACCTTCGTCAGATCATTCATCATTTGGCTGATGCACATCTAAATGCCTACGTTCGAACCAAACATATTCTAACCCAAGACCAAGATTTGATACAACCTTGGGATGAAAACGCTTGGGCAGAAACACCAGATGCAGCATTTCATCATGAAGCGAGTTATTTGATTTTGTTGGGTTTGCATCAAAAATGGTCGCTGTTGTTATTAGAATCATTGAAAGATCCCGCTACCCATTTCGCCAAAACCTTGCTGCATCCAGAATTGGGTCGTCAAGTGAGTTTGAGCGATTTGATACGATTATATGCTTGGCATGGTGCACACCACTTGGAGCAAATGAAATTGGCCATTTCGCTCAATCCGTAAAAACCAACAGTTATTTGTAGTATTGGAATACTTGCCAGATTTGGAAAGGAACTTTTACGAAGTCTAGCCAACCAATTTTAGAACCTTTTACATCGTTCCAAGCACGAATGGGTACCTCAAGGACTTTTTCCTGCGCGGCATTTCCATATACCTTTTTTAATCGAAGTAATATCTCCACATCAAACAACCAGGAGGTTTTGAAAGGTTTTTCCATGCAAATTGGAATCAACTCGGGCTTCATTAATTTGGCACCACATTGCGTATCGTGAACCTTCCAGCCCAAACCTTGGCTAATGAGTGTGGCAAACAATCTTCCAGAATAATGTCGGAATATGGTTCTGTCAATTTTTGCTCCCAATCGTGCAACCCTTGAACCAATGATTAAATCATAGTCATCGTTGCCCGCGAATTGGTAAAACCACTTCACCTCTTGCAACGGAGTTGCCAAATCGGCATCCCAAAATCCTACATAAGACGTTGATCGAATTTTCTCACTGAATAATACCTGTTCCCCATAGATTTCCGTTTCATTCAGAGAATTCGTTTTGGTTTCGTTGTTTGAGCGATCAGTCAAATCATGAAAAATCGCAGAATAAATGTAGTTGAAGCCTTCTCTAACCGCATTGCTCTTGCCTTTATTTAATTTATACGATAGAACAAGGATTCTCTCTTTTATTGGGGTTGGTTGCGTGTCGCGAAAATTGCACAAAAACCGAAATGTATCGTCGCTACTACCATCGTTTACAAACACGAAAGCCATTGACTCATCGTCAAGCAGGGCTTGAGCAAACAAGGGCTGTTGTATCCGATTCGCCTCATTGTAGCATGGTATAACCAAACACGTCTTTATCATTTCGAAATCGGATGCCAAAATACCACTGATTTTGTTGGCAACCTATCTTAATTCTATGTTTTAAGCACTGTTTTGCTGATTTTTCGAAAAAAGCGCACTTTCAAAAGTAAATTTGCATCAGTATGCGGGTATACCAAAACATTTTAGAAACCATTGGAAATACGCCAATGGTAAAGCTTAACTCCATCACCAAGGATTTGCCATGCACGGTATATGCCAAGGTGGAAACCACAAACCCTGGTAATTCAATCAAGGATCGGATGGCGCTTAAAATGATCGAAGACGCAGAAGCGAGTGGTGCACTGAAGCCTGGCGGAGTCATCATTGAAGGTACCAGCGGAAACACGGGGATGGGATTGGCCATCGCTGCAGTAATCAAAGGATATCGATGCATTTTTACTACCACCGATAAGCAAAGCAAAGAGAAAGTCGATGCCTTGAAAGCTTTTGGCGCCGAAGTCATCGTTTGTCCTACCGATGTAGACCCAGAAGATCCCCGCAGTTACTACAGCGTAAGTACGCGATTGGCCAATGAGATACCGAATGCTTGGAAACCCAACCAATACGATAATCTAAGCAATTCAAAAGCCCATTACGAGCAAACGGGTCCGGAAATTTGGGACCAAACCGGTGGTAAAATAACCCATTTGGTTGTGGGAGTGGGCACTGGCGGTACAATTTGTGGAACAGGCAAATACTTGAAAGAACAAAATCCGGATATTCAGATTTTGGGAATTGATACATATGGTTCAGTTTTCAAAAAATACAAGGAAACTGGCATTTTTGATAAAAACGAAATTTACCCTTATATCACTGAAGGCATTGGTGAAGATTTCCTGCCAGCCAACGTGGATTTTAGCATTATCGATCATTTTGAGAAAGTAACCGACAAAGATGCCGCGGTAATGACGCGAAGAATCCCAAGGGAAGAAGGGATTTTTGCAGGCAACAGCGCTGGATCAGCCATGGCCGGCTTGTTGCAAATGAAAGATCGCTTCAAAGCATCCGATGTTGTGGTTGTGATTTTCCATGATCATGGTACCCGGTATCTGGGAAAAATGTATAATGAAGATTGGATGAGAGATAGGGGATTTATTGCTCCCAAGCCATTGACCACAGCACTCGATTTGATTGCTGGTCACGCTCAATTGCCATTGTTGTCGGTTAAAACTTCAGATACATGTGAACATGTAATTGCCTTGATGCAGAAATATTCTGTTTCTCAATTGCCCGTAAAAGATGAAGCCAACAACTTCGTTGGGGCCATTGAAGATGCGAGCCTTTACGCTGAATTATTGAAAAATCGCGATTTAATGTCGAAACCAGTGGCTGAAATCATGGTTGCATCCTACCCAGTGGTATCGCACATGGCAAGCATTGAGGAAGTATCGTCAAAAATCAATAAAGCCAATGCTGCCGTACTCATGATGGATATGGGAGGCAATTGGCATATCATCACAAAGCAAGATTTGATTCAAGCCATTTCTAAAGGTAATTAATATAATCCAGTGTCATCCATTGTAATTAAAACAGCAGAACAAATCGAAGGCATTCGAAAGAGCGCGCATTTGGCTGCAGAAACATTGAAATACCTAGAACAGTTTGTAGTTCCTGGGGCAAGAACCATCGATATTGACAAAAAATGTGAGGAATTCGTGAGAGATCATGGAGCCATTCCTGCCACCAAAGGTTATCGCGGGTTCAAGCATTCTTGTTGTATATCGCCCAATGATGTCATTTGTCATGGCGTGCCCAACGATACAATCCTCGATCATGGTGACATAGTAAACATCGACGTGACAACCATATTAAAAGGTTACTACGGCGATACCTGCAAAATGTATTACGTGGGCGAGGTGAGTGATTATGCCAAGAAGTTGGTAGAAACCACAAAACAGTGCCTACACGTTGGCATGCAGCAGTGTTTCCCTGGGAATAGATTGAATAACATTGGTTATCACATCGCTCAGTATGCCCAAAAACACGGGTATTCAGTGGTTTATGAATTTTGCGGACACGGTGTGGGGTTGAAGTTTCATGAGGCGCCAGATGTTGCCCACATTGCAGATGCCAATACAGGGCCGATATTAAAACCGGGAATGATATTCACCATTGAGCCCATGATCAATGCGGGTAAGGCGAGGGCAAAAGTTGATCGCAAGGATGGATGGACTGCCAGAACCATCGACGGTAAGCTCAGCGCACAATTCGAACATACGATTCTAATAACCGAAACGGGTTATGAGGCTTTGACCGACGTGTATCACGAATTTTAACCATGAAAATACATATTGTAAATACGGGTAATTTCAAGCTAGACGGCGGTGCAATGTTTGGTGTTGTTCCCAAGACCATTTGGCAAAAATTGGTACCTGCTGATGAAAACAATATGTGCAATTGGGCGATGCGTTGCTTGCTCGTAGAAGTAGGTGAGCGTCTTATTTTGATTGATACGGGCATCGGTAACAAACAGAGCGATAAATTCTTTGGTCATTACGATTTAAATGGTAGCGACACATTGCTGGGTTCAATGGCATCTTTGGGTTTTGAATTGGGTGATATCACTGATGTACTGTTAACCCATTTGCATTTCGATCATTGTGGAGGTGCGGTTTCTCGCAATGCTGAAGGGCAGTTATTTCCCACCTTTCCCAATGCGATGTATCACTTAACACAAGAACATTGGGAACATGCTAACAACCCAAATCCACGAGAAAAACCATCATTCTTACCGGAGAATTTTTTACCGTTGATGGAATGTAACCAAATCAACTTTGTAAAAGACGGAGACTACATCGCCGATAAAATCGAAATCAAAGTGTTCAATGGTCACACTTTGGGCATGATTGCACCCATCATTCATCACGAGGATTTCAAAGTGATGTATATGGCCGATTTAATTCCTGCTTCGGCGCATGTGCCTGTTAACTATGTGATTGGGTACGATGTACAACCATTGATTACCATGCAAGAAAAAGCGGGCATTTTACCTTGGCTTGAAGAAAACGGGGTTTGGTTGTTCTATGAGCACGATGCCCAGTTCACAAGATCACAGGTGCAGAAAAATGAAAAAGGGCAGTACAAGCCTGTGAATTTGACCAATGCTGGTTTCGATTGATTGCAATTACGCAATAAAAGCATCTACAATCTCTTCCTTTTGAACACTGACTTCGCCTGGTGCAGCGTTCTTGGGTTTGGAAACAAATTTCCTCAAAACGGCAATTACTGGTACAACCGACTGGGTTTTGGCTTTTGAATTTTTGGCGGCAAGCTGTGCAGCGTGTTGAATAACCGATTCAGGGTAAATGGCCCCCTTTTTCTTGATGATCACGTGCGAACCAGCAACATCTTTTGCATGCAACCACATATCATTTTTCTGAGCCAATTTCAACATCTGGTCATTGGATTTGTTGTTCTTACCCACCCAAATCTGATATCCTTGAAATTCAACCAAACGATAGGGCAAGGTGTCTTGAATCTGATTGCTAACCGGCGGCGCCAATTTTTGATATGATTTAAGGGATTTGAAATCGGTTGAAGCACAAGCTCCAGCGAGTTGCAACTCCAAATCCTTCAAATTGGATTGAGTGATTTCTATTTGTTCGAGCAATTTTTTTACTTCGATCACCTCGTTTTTGGCTTTACCGTAGTACTTTTTGGCATTATCTGCTGCGCTCAAATCTGGATTTAGTTTAATCCAAATTCTTTGATCGGTGAAGTAATCTGTCACCAATGCCTTGGTTAAACCTGGTTTAAGAGAGTGGGAGTGGGCCAAAATCAAATCACCCAATTCCTTGTTGCTTCGGCGAGTTTCAATGTCTTTGAGCCTTCGTTGAGATTCAACAATGATTTTTTTATAGTGTTTGATCTTCTTTTCTAGGCCATCAATCAGTTGCATCTTATTGCGGTCAAAATAAAAATCACGCATGAATTGCAATTCCGCCTGAACCAACTCTTGGATTGATAAAGGCCAGTTTTTTATATGTAACGCCGAGAGCTCATCCGGATTGGGTTTCTTTACATCGGAATCAGAAGATTGAATTGCCTCGAGCAAAGGATACTTAAATTCCCAATCGGACTTTAGCGATAATCTAAACAATGATATGGTTTCATCGCTGATTGAATTTCGTAATAATACATTACCGAATTTCCCAAACCCCTTTAGCCAGAGTTCATTGTTGTTCGACAGCTGCATACAAATCCATCGATCGTTGGGGTCGTTTTTGATGCCCACAATTTGTAGGTTTTCAATTTCTTTGAACTGCGCCATGCCTTTTCTCAAATCATTTTGATCAAAGATCCGGTCACTGGTTAAAATGAACATGTGACCATCGATGAATTTCACTTCGAGGGTGTAACGAGACCCATCAAAACGCGTAAACCTGAGATACAAGGTGTCTTTATCGAAGCTAATCGCACCTTCAAAAAAACCATTCAACAATTGCTCACGCAATGCATCGCCCCAAAGACCAAAAACCCAACTTGCGCTAAACATGTTGCGAATTTCGGCAATTACTGCGACTTCGTGCGCAATAAAGTGATAGTACTATAGGCGATTCGTTTGCCTTGCTTGTTCCCTTTGTATTCGATGATCATCGCATAGGTGCCTTCCATACAGGGCGCTCCATTGTAATTGCCATCCCAATTAAAGTTGTTTTCTGATGATTCAAACACAATTTCACCCCAACGATTTATGATTCTTGCCTGAATTTCAGAAGTGCCCCAAAACGCACAAGTCAAATAATCATTGATTCCATCGCCATTTGGCGTAAAGGCAGTTGGGAGGTAATAAATCACAGTATCCTTATAACAAATGTCTTCTATGGCCGTATCTGTGCAATTGCCTTCATTTCTAATCGCCAACATAACCCTGTATGAGTTTTCAGTGCCTGCAAATGTGTGGGTTGGATTTTGGCTGGGTGCGAATGGATTTGAAGTACCATCACCCCAATGCCATATTCCGGAGGTTCCGCCATTGCTTTGGTTATAGAACAAGGTATTTGCGTCTAAAGGAGTTAGACAATTCTCATTATTTTGTTTTTGGATCGAAAAGCCCGCTTGTATGGCTTTGTATCCAGGGATTTCAATGATGGTATCACCTGTGCAACCAGTATTATTATCAATCAATGTCACACGATATCGATTATCGGCAAACGCAAACATTGTATCGCCCATATATTGCGGGTCATGGGCCCAATTTCGCTCCACAGGATTACCATTCCCTAAAGTTACATAAGCCCAGCCTTTTTGACCTCTGCAAACAGTGTCGCTTACTACCGCTTTGGCCCAAATTCTTGGATGAACCAATATTGTCGCTGTGTCTGTAGATGGATCTGAACAACCATCGCGCGCTATGGCAATGAGTTCTCCAGTTTGTTTGGCTGTGAAATAGGTTTTATTGCCCAATTGCCCATGAGACCATTTAAGTTCGTGATTGGCAATTAATCCTCCTTTAACCAACGCTTCTAAGGTGAGTATGTCGCCATAACAAGCACTGTCGATATTGGGCGATATCTGCACAGCTAATGGCGATTCAATAACTACCTCTACGCTGTCTTTGGCCGGACAAGCATTGATATTCAATGAATAGTACAACCTATGATTGCCTGATTTGGCCAATTTGGGATTAAGTAAACTGTTTTGGATACCAGGTCCAGACCAAGTGCCACCCATTGGTTTGGTGGTTAATTCAAAAGAGGAATCTTTATTACAAAAATAAGTAGGAGAAGAGAAAACAATCTTCGGAAGAGTATCCACGGAAATAGTGACTTGGTTCAAACATCCTTCTGAGGATTTGTAAAAAACTGTGTGTTTTCCAGCGCCACTCATTGATGGCAAAAACAAATCTGAATTTTTCGATATTCCAACACCCCAAAACACCCCTTTAATATCTTTTTTGTACAATATTAATTGATTTATATTCAAACAAATGGATGTGTCTAATTGAATTAAAGGTTTATTCTTTACCAAGACAACCATTGTATCGTCACAACCCTTATTGGAATACCTCACCGGAAAGGTGCCCACACCCGTAATTCGAGGGTCAAATGCAATATTATTGACAACCCCAAATCCAAACCATTTTCCACCCGATACGGACAATTTCACTCCCTTTGATGCGAAAGTTGTTGTTGTGTCTTCTTGACAAAAAACGAGGGTATCTGGAGATAAAATCTTTGTAGATAGGACATGAACGAGCTTCATGTCTGTGCATTTGCTCGTTTTTAATATGAGTGTGTCAACATTAGATTTTCCTGGGCTCCACCAATTTGAACTATACAAATTACCTATGCCGTTTATTCCTTTGCTTTTCCATGAGTAATTCGTGAGTGGCCGGAATGTCTTTAATACTTGGTTGCCAGCGGTGGGACAGAAGGTGTCATTAAATCCCGCATCACTTGGGAGAACGGTCACAATGGTTGTGTCTCGGCATCCGCCTTGGGCTTGATAAATGATTCGGTAGTCTTTGGGCCCACCCATTAATGAGGGATTGTAAGTCCCCAAATAATAATTGGTTAATCCTACAAAATAATTTGGATACAGTCCTTTGGGTGAGAATTTCAATGTGGCCGTGGTGACAGACTCACAAACGGTATCTCTTTCTGGAACCTGAATGGATTGAACAAAAACCGTTTTTTTGGATTGGCAACCTTTCCATTCATAGGTGAGCACATATGTACCCGCCGTGTCCGGAGTAAATGATCCCGATGCGGTCACTTTAGGACCAGTCCACTTCCCACCTGAAGGTCCATACCAATACAGTGGGAAGGCGTTTTTATTCGGACAAAATACATTTTCATAGTTATAGGGTGCGGTTACAGTTACAACCACTGTATCGGCGCAGCTCCCAATTTGATACCACACTTTTACAGCCCCCCAAACCGCATTGGGCTTAAATTCCCCAGTTTTGGCATTTACAATTCCCGGACCTTTCCATACACCACCAATGGGCGAAGACCGAAGCAGGAAATTATTGGAATAATAACACACACTGGTGTCTTGCTGGGCTTTGGGTGGATCAAGCACTATGATATCCAATGTATCATAGCCGGGCAGAGAGCTCCCATCGTCAACTTTGATCGTGTATTTTCGATTAGCAGTCAAACATTGGGTATGAGGCCCTTTTCCGTTCATAGTGGTGGGTGTCCAATAGTATTTATATTTGGTACTATCGCCACCAGACACTTTCAATGTGAGTTGTAAGCAGTCACCTTTGCAAATGGTGTCTTTGTTGGATTTAAGATCAACCAAAATGGGGCAATTTGAAATTGAGAAATTGTACAAGCTTTGCAAAAAATAGGTGCTGTCACAATAGTCTTTGTAACCATGCGAATGGGTTATTTTATACAATCCGTTTAAATTTAAGCCCTTGGAAACTGTGATTTCAAACAGCTTGGATTTTCCATTTGTACAATTTAGTGCTTTAATTTTGCTAAGAATGGGCGAGTTGGGCCCAGTGATTGTTGTATTCTTGACATTCAATGAGTCGCAAGGAATTGCAATGTCTGTGGCAATTTTGATGATGCTGTCTTTACAATTTGGGAGACTTGTGCCCGATACCGATTGATTGAACTTAAATGGTATGGGCTTGATGATTTGAACAATGACTTGCGCCTTCCACCCACTGCATGAAATACTCTTGTCGGATTTAAAATGCAATGTAATGAAGCTATCTGTTGAACTGATGGTGCCCGGACCGATGTTTCCACTCCAAGTGCCAAGAAGTGAAGCAAAAGTGTCTTTCCCATCAAAAATTCTTAAAATATCATTGTCTTTCTCAGTGCAAAACGAACTAAATTTAAGTGTGATAGATTTGGCGTCTGGAATAGAAAGTGTAAGTGTTAAATTTTCATTGTGTTCATAATCAGACTTATTGGATGCCTTGTCTGAATCAGTAATGGAACCCTTGCAAATACGGAACCTGCCATTTTGCTGGGTCACGATGGTTTGAGCGAATGAAAAGTTAGATAATGATATGATTACCATCGCAAACAAAGTCAATATGTTGCTGCGTATCGTCAAATCGCTTATTTCTTAATATTGATGGATTTAGAAATCAATACATTGCTCCAATTTTGTGAGCGGTCCTTAATCCGAATTTGAAATTTTGTTGATTCGGTAGTGCCACCGCCAAGGAGAAATATATTCTTTAACGAAATTTTAATTTTCCCTGATATCGCAATTTTGCTACCCAAAGGGGATAGGGGTTTTAAATGGTAATAATCGGCCTTAACGAAACGAATGTCCTTTACCTCTACAGACAATGAATCTGCACTTTCAAACCCCAAATCACCATCGCCATCTTGGTAATCAAAGCCAATGACCACGGTATCGGTGAATTGAGTGTATTCTGTTTGATTTGTGGTGATATTGGAAATTTTAGGTATTGGGTCGCCTGTGTAAATATCGTTGTATTTACAGCCAAATATCAACAATGATAAAAATATTAAAACGTTGATTTTCAACATATTTTATTAAACTATTTAAACTTTATGGCGAAGTAAGTTTTCAACATAAACATGCTATTGGCATTGGGTATTTGGTACCCTGTATTTTTACCATCAGAAACGGTGATGCGAAACCAAACGACATCATTTTCAACATTCTGGGAACCATCGTATTGCCCATTCCAATAATAATCATTGTTTACCGAAAACAATCCAGCCATAGATTTACTTGGGCCCTTTTTCATTGGTATTTCGTTGGCAGGGTTAAACACATTTGGGTCTGTGGAAGCATTGATCGTTACATTGCTAAATGACGAAACAGGTGTATTGTCATCGGAAAACGAAGCCCATATTTCAGTTATAGAACCTGCAGGTAATTGGGCTGCTTCGTATTTTCCTGCTCTACCCAGCAATTGTCCATTCACAATGAATTGCAACCCCAATATTTGGGGAGGAAAATCAACATTCACCGGCGCTCTTCCAAGCCAGTCTTTCGCACCCGCATCAATCCAGTCCTTCACGCGAGAAACCCAAGAATCTTTTTCTATGGGGTAATTACTGGTGGTTTCAAGGGACAATGGCATAATACCAGAATTCCCATTCAAATCCACCGTCATTCTGTAAGGGAGCATACTTTTCGATGCATTTCCTGGCACCACTCTCGTTGAGAAAAGCGCCCCATTGTCTTTTTTGATGACCGGCTGCTTTACCAAGGAATAATAACTACTCTCTACCGTTCTGAAATCTGGCTCAAAATTCCCATCATGACATCCGCTGTTTGCACAGGTTGGCTTGAACAATCCAGCGTGCAAACCTTGAATGGTTCGATAATTGAAAGTATCCTTAACTGCTGTAGAACTATCTTTTCCATTTGGAAATGGATTGTCAATATCGGGACCCTGATTTTCACAAGAAGACAACAACAACAGAAAACCACAGATCACGGATGACCGCATGAGCTTACTTATTTTATTGCCTTTATTCATTGGTTATATGCGATTATACAAACTTTGAGCCAAAGGATCTATGAGTCCAGCAGACTTTACATCATCTAAGATGCCAAAGACATCAGCGATGGTTGGTACGATATCGGTGAGTCTACCTACGGGCTGACTTTCACCACCCACCCTTAAACTGGGTACACCTTTTCCAGCCATCAATCCCCAAACCCTCAAAGCATTTGCATCGCTATGATCATATGCTACCCAATCATTTTGATCCAAAATGGGGTTGGGGTTTAGGTTTCTTCCACATTCAGGAGCAACGATAAATATTGTATTGCCACTCATCTGCGGGATGTTATTTTGGATGTACTGCCAAAGCCAACCTGTTATGTGATCGGCACGATGTAAACTCTGTAAATACCCAGTAAAATTTGAATGGCAAGAATCTACACCTGATATATTCACGGCAAGCATTTTGGGCTTGAACTCCCTCAATACTTCGGCGGCATACATCACATTTAAGGCATCCCCATTGTCGGTTACAGGAGGTTTTGGCAATTGATTCGATTGCTGTTTCGCGAATACACTCTTAATAAAATCCTTAATTTGAGATTTTTCTTCATCGGTATTACTCACGCTGCTGATTTGGTCCTTGGTCAGTGCAAAACTCTGATCCAAAAAATTCTTCATGAAATACATGGGTTCTAAATCGGAGCGGGTATAGGTTTTTGCATTGCCAAGGATTTCCTTACCTGCATTTGAGAATGTAACAGGGGCCGCAAACATGTTTCCACCATAAGCCAAGCCATAATCTTTGTGGTTGCTCGAATTCAGCAATGGTGTAGAATTCCCAATACCATTTCCGATGAACCATGTATCAGTGGCTTTGTATCCGGCATGTTTTCTTAAATATTCAAAGATGGTAGGATAGGCCGGACGCACCTTTAATCCTTGATTTGTACCCGCATTGCCTGTCAACAATGTGTTTAAACCAACGTAATGGCCTGCACTTTGCGCCCTCATTTCAGGAAACAGTAAACCACTGCGCTCCATGCTATTCGTCAACAACTTGGGAATTGGCTCAGATCCGTTGGGCTTTCCAACAACACTCGTTCCATATGCGATCTTTTTTGTGGGGGAATTGCCTTCAAATAAATTGGGCATGATGTTCCCAGCAGCGCCAGAGACGCCTTGACTGTCTTCCAAATATCTACCCAAAACGCTTTCTTGCTGCCTCACACCTCCTGCGAACATCACCAAAACCACGTGGTCGGCTTTCAATGAGCCTGTTTTTGCAAATAGTCTTCCCGATGGCAAAATATAAGGTGCCAAAATACCTCCGCCCAATGCAATCCCGGATTTGGTTATAAAGTTCTTTCTGTTCATGTTGTCTCGATTCTAATTTCAATAGTATTGGTATTCTTCGCTACAGGCAAAAGCAGTGTAAACCATTTCTACCGTAACATTTGGGTTTGATTTTATGTATTGAATGAAAAATGCTTTTTCTCCTTCACTCGGGTATCTTAGATAGAATCGCTTAAATGTATTCACAATGAATGATTCGATATCATTGCGCATTTCGATATTGGTTGGAATGGTCAAACCGGAGGTGTTGAAATAATTGCTAAGCAACATTTCGTTGGCCACATCTTGATCGCCAATAGAATACACTACGTTTTGGGTTTTATACAACTGGTTTGGAGAAATGGCGGTTTGGTACAAATTCGTATATAAAATGGAAACGAACTCGGCGTCATTCTTCTTTTTGGTTTTTCTGCTTTTGTCCTCCACAACCTGCGCCTCATCCACACCAAATCCAATGTTCCGTTCTTTGGTACATCCGCAAATTGTGAAACTGGTCCACAAAATCAAAGAGAGTTTAAAATTGCGCATATTCATCCTTGGTTATGATTTCTTCGATGATGGTTTCGATATTGTGCGTAGCGTAGAATGGGTAAAACAAGTCGCTTACCTCAGCGGTAGTTGGTTCACGCTGAATTAAAACGTAAAAAAACCACCTTATTTGGGCCTCGTGAAAGGCATCGGATTGCACTACAGCCTCACAATATTCATTTTTATTTGATGCCCAGTGTGAAAATATCTCTGACGGAAGGTTTTTTTCAATGATTTGATACGATCGATCAAACTCATCTTGAGTGGGTTTCCTCAGCAAACAATTATCAAAAACCGCATTGATATAATTAAAACTATTCATGTTGATGCCATCATAGATGGAATTATTCATCATTGCGGCACACATGTTTCGATAATCTTTTTGTTGGATGAAAAACTGATATTTACTGTTCAACACTTTAAAATACTGAGATCTCGCATCAATACACCGATAAACTGAAATCGAATCGCCATTTAATCTAGCCACTTGAATGGCAAAATTGAGATTGCCTATGAATTGACTGATACTGGGATCAGACGCCCCTTCCAAAAATCTGGCTTTGGATATGTCATAAATGCGTTGCGAAAATGCATGTCGATAAGAAGAATCACCCATCCTAAAACTGGTATCAAACATCAATTGTCTTACCAAACGATGCCTACAAGTATCGTGTAAAGCCGCATTTTTCAATTGCAATGAAAATGAAGTCCTTTCAATATCTGTAGCTTCTCTTCCGAGCAAATCGATGAACATTCTTTGAACGTAGTTTTCAATCCGAATCGTTGAAACACCTGAGTATTTGGGTGGTTTATTGGGTTCAACTAGAATATTTGTATTTTCCTTGCAAGAAAATAATGATAGTAAAATCAGGGCACCAAAAAATAAACGATACGAGCTATTTGTTTTGGCCATATATCAAATGTACAATGAACACAATTGGAATACAAGTTTATGACGTTTGTCATTTTATGATGCAAATAAAATCATGTAGTTTCGCATTGTTAGAATTTATATCATGGCCTTTTATCACAAATCTGGGAGTATACCCGCCAAGCGTCACACGCAGTTCAGAAAACCGGATGGTTCGTTGTATTCAGAAGAGTTGGTGAGTACAGAAGGGTTTAGCAGTTTATATTCATTGATTTACCATTGCCATCCACCCACATTGGTGAAAGCCATCGGTGAACCTTGGAGCGTAGAACCCAAAGTGGCATTGGAGAAAAACATGCAGCATCGCAGTTTTCTCACATTCAAAACCAAGCCAGAAGAAGATTATCTGAAAAGCAGAAAAACACTCTTGATGAACAGCGATGTTCAAATGGGATCTGCGGCACCCACGAAAGGTTTCTCAGACTATTTCTACAAAAATTCAGATGCCGATGAAGTATTGTTCATCCATGAGGGCAATGGCATACTCAAAACCATTTATGGGAACATTCCTTTCGAATATGGCGACTACCTAGTGATTCCCCGAGGCACTATATATCAATTGCATTTTAACGATGAAAACAATCGGATATTCTTCGTAGAAAGCCCAACACCCATTCATCCACCAAAGAGATATCAAAATTCTGTGGGACAATTGATGGAGCATTCTCCCTATTGTGAACGTGACATCAAACTTCCAATCGATCTCGAAACCCACGATGAAAAAGGGGATTTCAAAGTGCTCATCAAAAAGCAGGGGATGATCTATCCCTATACCTATGCCACCCATCCATTTGATGCAGTGGGCTGGGATGGATACTTATACCCTTACGGTTTTAGCATACACAATTTCGAACCCATCACCGGTCGATTGCATATGCCACCACCAATACATCAAACGTTTGAGGCGAGAAATTTCGTAATCTGTAGTTTTGTTCCAAGAATGTACGATTATCATCCCTTGTCGGTGCCGGCGCCATACAATCACTCAAACATCGATTCAGATGAAATTTTGTACTATGTAGATGGTGATTTCATGAGTCGTAAACACGTAGAGCGTGGTATGATCAGTTTGCATCCAAAAGGCATTCCACATGGTCCGCACCCTGGAACAGTAGAAAAGAGTTTGGGAAAAACAGAAACGAAAGAATTGGCAGTGATGATCGATCCTTTTTATCCATTGATGATTACCCAAGAAGCCATGGAAATGGAAGATCCCGCCTATTGGAAATCTTGGGTGGAATAGGGTATCTTTGGTCTTAGATGATCAAATACATTTTATTTTGTATCGGCGTTACTTTTTCAACGTTGGTTGATGCTCAGCATTTAGAGAATCGCAATTATTCCCGGTTAGTACAAAAAACTGAGAAACAATTAGATAGAACTGAGAAAAAAGTACATCGCACGCTAAAAAAAGCGCATCTATCAAAATCTCCACTGGGCAAATCTAAAGCCAATTTGAATTCCAATGATTTGCAGTCATTGGCCAATACCCCTGATCAATTTTGGAAACAAGAATGGATTGCTACAATGAATCCATCGTTGGGGAGACCCACACCAGAATTGCTCTATGACGAAATGCTCAAGCAACAAAGACAGCTCACATCCCGAGCAATGCCGGGCACAACCAAAACCATTTGGACTAGCAGAGGTCCAAATAACCTAGCTGGGAGAACAAGGGCTTTGGCCGTTGACCCAACTGTTAAAAGTGGTAAAAAAATATGGGCGGGAGCAGTAACGGGTGGTTTATGGTATAACAACGATATAACTAGCAGCACCAGTACTTGGCAGTTTGTTTCTAGCATTTGGAGTAACATAACAGTTACTTGCATTGCATTTGACCCCAATGCCCCTGGAACCATGTATGTTGGCACAGGCGAGGGATGGGGGTCTACGAGTTCAACCAGTAGGGGATTCGGAATTTTTAAAAGCATCGATTCAGGAAAGACTTTCATCCAATTAGCAGCGTCCAAAAGTTATCTGTATATCAACGACATGGTAGTCCGCTCAGAATCTGGTAAAAGTGTATTGTATGTGGCCACCGATATGCAGTTCGCCAATGGATCTTGGCATGGAACAGGTACCGCGGGATTGATGAAAAGCACAAATGGAGGTACCTCATTTAGCAATATCATGCCCAAAATACCTAGTTCAACGGCCTTCATGATTCCTGCTGATTTGGAATTGGGTGCCGACAATCGTTTGTGGGTGGGTACCAGAAGAAATTATGCTCAAACGGCCACGGACAAAGGGGGCGGACGGGTTTTGTACACAGACGATGGCGTGAATTTCACAACGGCCTATACCCATGCCGATAAAGCTGGGAGGGTTGAGTTGGCTTGTGCACCTTCCTCTGCCATAACCATTTATGCAGTTTTTGAATCGAATGGAAAGGTAGACACCCTTCTCAAATCCACCAACAAAGGCAGTACTTGGAGCGCTATCAAAAAACCCAAAGACGCCGATGCCGGTATACCTGCTACTGACCCAAGTAGGGGACAAGCCTGGTACGATCTCATTTTGGCTGTTTCACCATTGGATTCATCCGATGTGATGTTTGGTGCGATTGATTTGTTTTTGAGTGAAAATGCGGGCGGTTCATTTACACAAGTGGGTAAATGGAGCGATAATTCTGGTCTTGCGAATTTGTCCTGCTCATATGTCCATGCGGATCAACACAACATAGTCTTTATTCCTGGCAGTAACGCTTGTTTGATAGGAAATGATGGAGGTGTTTTTTATGCCCCTGATATTCTTGATAACATGTCGTACCAATCAGTCATTTATGAGCGCAACAATGGATATATCGTGACTCAATTTTATTGGGGTGATTTGTCGCAAACCAAAGGAAGTCAACTGATGCTCGCTGGCGCGCAAGACAACGGCACTCATCAATTGAATTCAACGGGATTGGTCAACGAGAACATGGTTTCTGGGGGCGATGGTGGTTACTGTTTTATCAGCCAAAGCAACGACAACAAACAAGTGGTGAGTTATGTGTACAATCAGTTTTTTGCTACTACAAACAATTGGACATCCTCGGCGAAACTGCTCGATGATCCAGCCACGGGTAAATTTATCAATCCGGCTTGTTGGGATGATGTGAATGGTTTTTTGTTTGCAGGAAAAGGGAAATGTACCCTTTATCGCAACAAAATTGGATCTGTAGCCACGTCAGCTCAAACATTAACCATCAGTTCAACAACGGCGAATGGAGCACCGAGTGCCTTTTGTAGCAGTGTGAGTAGTACTGGAAAAGCACAACTGTATGTAGGAACCGATGTCGGTAAATTGTACGTTTCAACCGATGCCGGCGCTACAACTCCCGTTTGGACCGATATCACAGGTACGATCAACGCGGGTAACATTAGCTCCATTTTTCGATTGAGAAAATCCGATACATTGTTTGTAACCATCAGCAATTATGGAAATGGTGTCAATATATATATGAGTGTTGATGCCGGAAAAAACTGGACGTCCAGAGATGGCAATATATCCGACATGCCCATTTGGAGTATTCTATTGAATCCCAAGAAAATGGGAGAGGCCATCATCGCAACGGAACTGGGCGTATACGGCACAAGCGACATTTTTGCCACATCGGTGGTTTGGGC
>JAIYBO010000008.1 GCA_027488495.1 Bacteroidota bacterium
GAGGAGTTGAAAGAGAATTATCGACCCAAGTATGAAGAATTTTTGGAATTGGGGTTGATTTGGGGCGATGCGGACCGTGCGAATGCGGCGTTGGGGGTGATGGAGAGAAGGGCACAGAAGCAATACGAGGCGATGATGCATGTGTTGGGTACGGGCAAGCGTGAAATGCCGGTGGAGATGATTGTTAAGGGGATGGGGGTTGAGCGAGCGGTGTTGAAACAGTTGGAGAAGAAGACTTTTGTGTCGTTGGTGAAGCGCCGACGCGATCACCTTCAGGTGACTCGTGGTGGTGCGCAGGATTATCAGCTCACTGCGTTGCAAAAAACGGCTTTGGATGTGGTGAGGAACGCGCTTGAGGCGCAGCAGCCTGCCTTGCTGTTTGGCGTTACGGGATCGGGGAAAACACATATTTATATGGAGTTGGTGAAAGAGGCGCTGGCCAACGGAAAGCAAGTGTTGTATTTGCTGCCAGAGGTGGCACTTACTGAGCATTTGGTGGCCAAAATGAGTGCCTTTTTACCGGTGGAGATTGGGGTATGGCACCATTTCTACAGTTCTCATGAAAGAACAGAGCTTTATGATCGAATTTTAAAGAATCAAATTCAATTTGTGGTGGGTACCAAAGGGGCAGTTTTCGCTCCGTTTACCGATCTTGGGTTGATTGTGGTGGATGAGGAGCATGAATCGAGCTATAAGCAATTTGATAAGAAGCCCTTTTATCACGGCAGAGATGCGGCATTTCAATTGGCGAAATTGCACGATGCCAAGTTTGTAATGGGTTCTGCTACACCGAGTTACGAGATGCAATTTGCGGTGAAACAGCAGCGGGTGGTATTGGCAGAGCTCAATGAGAAGTACGATGGGGGAAAGGCCGCGGAATTGATGTATTTAAACGTGGGTGAGCTAAAGAAAGCGGGAAAAATGAATTCCATGTTTTCAGATCCTGTGCAATTGGCCATTCAATCGGCGATGGATTTGAAGCAACGGGTGGTGGTGTATCACAATCGCAAAGGGTATGTACCCTATATAGAGTGTGGGGATTGTGGACTTACATCGCAATGTAAAAACTGTGATATATCGTTAACGTATTATAAAAGTTCCGACAATCAGCGTTGCAATTATTGTGGTTATCAGCAGGTGGTGCCATCGAAATGTGTGGCTTGCGGTTCACAAGATTTGCGGTTGAAAGGCACGGGTACGGAGAAATTGGCGGAGGAGTTGAGTCAGTTGTTTCCAAAGGCGCGGGTGGGGCGGTTTGATCAGCAGAGTATGCGCAAGCGCGATGATTTTCAGCGGATATTGTTGGCGTTTGAGCGCGGAGAGATTGATATTTTGGTGGGTACACAATTGCTGGCCAAAGGCATTGATATCGAGAACATTGGTTTGGTGGTGGTGCCTGATTCGGACATGTTGTTGCACATTCCAGATTTTAGAAGTCATGAGCGGGCGTTTCAGCAATTGCAGCAATTGGCGGGTAGGATTGGTCGGCGAGCGGAGCGTGGGGTGATGATGATTCAAACGTATCAGCCAGAACACGAGGTGTTGAAGGCCTTGAAAACGGGCGATTATAATGGGTTGATGGAAACGGAGATGGAGCAACGGGAAGTTTTTGGGTATCCACCATTTACGAAACTGTTAAAAATTGATGTGAAGCATTTGGATGCCCAGGTGGCGACCGAGGCCAGCCGTTGGCTGGCCGACCAATTGCGGAAGCAATTGGGGAACCTGGTGCTGGGGCCCCAGGTTCCTTCGGTCGCCCGTGTGAAAAATCGGTTCATTCAACAAATTGTGGTGAAGATTCCCAGGGAATCCGCCAAATTGAATGCAGCCAAACACCTCGTTCAACAAGCCAGAGAAGCCGCATTGGCCCATTTGTTGTGGCGGGCGGTGCGCATCGACGTGGTTGTGGACCCCAATTGATGACTTATTGCCAATAAATCGACCACCCATGAAGATGCCCAAACCATCGCATCGGTTGGGACGGTAATCAGCAATCGTATTCTTGCGCAATTCCCACGCAGATTTCGTAAATTTGTATTTTATTGAACTTTTAACCTCATGGAAACATCAACCTTAGACACAGTAACCACCCAGGTGGATTTTTTGCCCTTGAACGGAACCGATCACTTGGAATTTTATGTGGGTAACGCCAAGCAAAGCGCATACTATTATCAGATGGCATGGGGCTATAAGTTGGTGGCGTATGCTGGACCAGAAACCGGTGTGCGGGATCGTGCGAGTTATGTGTTGCAACAGGAAAAAATCAGATTGGTGTTAACCACTTCTTTGGTTCCCAACAGCGATATCACCAATCATCAAGCCCAGCATGGCGATGGTGTTAAGTTCTTGAGTTTGTGGGTGGATGATGCCACTGCGAGTTTCAATGAAACGGTAAAGCGTGGTGCCCGTCCTTTTATGGAGCCCACTGTGATTGAGGATGAGTTTGGTTCAGTGGTGATTAGCGGCATCTATACTTATGGGGAAACCGTTCACAAGTTTATCGAGCGAAAAAATTATACAGGCGCGTTTTTGCCTGGATACAAAGCCGTTACAAACGCGATGGAAGTGACTCCTGTGGGATTGAAATATGTGGATCACTGCGTGGGTAATGTGGAGTTGGGTAAAATGAATGATTGGGTGGAGTTTTATGAGAATGTGATGGGCTTTAAATTGCTGCTCACTTTCGATGATAAAGACATTAGCACCGAGTACAGTGCGCTGATGAGTAA
>JAIYBO010000083.1 GCA_027488495.1 Bacteroidota bacterium
ATCGAAACACCCACATACCCGCGTACATTCAACTTGGTTCCATCCAATGTCATGTAGCAACTATACGTCTTACCGTTCTTGGGATCGTAAATGGTACCATCCTCCCACTCTTTATCCTCTGCATCATACACGAAATCCTTCAAAATCTGTAAATTTAACAATGGCACATTGCGCTTCGCTGGGTTGGGATTTAAGTCATCCATCTTGGGCTTGCCATTCTTCAATGGCTCTTTCAACCAAACAATGCTGCCGTAAAATTTGCCCGCAAAACTGCCATTCGTAGCCTTAAAAATCTTGATGTGTGAAGTTCCCTCCTGATTCAACCACTTGCCAATGATGGCATCACCATCCGCCGTTGTTGATTTCACCGAAGCAGCACCAAAATAACTGGTCACCGCCAAAACCCAAGCCAATAGAAATGTTTTCATAGTTTCTTTTTTGACAAAACTATGGATTCTATCCATAATTCCAAACTTCAGCCGCCCTTCTTACAACGATCACTGCAATATTTCACCGACTCCCAGTCCCGCTCCCACTTTTTGCGCCACGTAAATGGCCTCCCACAAGTCACGCACACCTTGCTCGGCAAATGCTGTTTCTTCACCCCCTTCATTCGCTGTCTCCCCCTCCTTTTTCTTGCTACTAGGCGATTTCGGCGTTTTCAATATTTCCTTCGATTTGGGCGATTTCGCTACTTCCGAAGCCTCCGATGGTTTCGACGATTTCGGCTTCGCCGACGATTTCGATTTCGCTAGTGTTTTGGGCTTCGCAGCAGACTTGGGTGATTTGGGCTTGGCGGGCCGACTGTGTTTCTTCAAAACCCTCGCCTTTTCCTCCCTAGCAAACTCCGATTTCCGCATCTCGTAAATCCGTGCCACCATCGCTATTTTCCGACCTTGCAGTGCCACCACCGGCATTGGGTAATCACGCCCCAATTCAACCCCATACAACACCCGCTCCATCTCGGTCATCGTCCATGGCTGATGAATCAAATGATTTGGCAAACCCGCAATCTCAGGCACCCACCTACGCACAAACTCACCCTCCCCATCATGCTCCAACCCGTTCTTTACCGGATTGTATACCCTCACCGTGTTCGCCCCCGTGGTCCCCGCCTGCATCTGAAACTGCGTGTAGTGGATCCCCGGCTCGTAATCCAAAAAATATTGCGCCAAATGGTATACACCCAACCGCCAGTCAATGTCTAAATGATGCGTCAAAAAACTCACCAACATCGCCCGCATCCGAAAATTGATCCACCCCGTAGCCGCCAATGCCCGCATGTTCGCATCCACCAACGGATAACCCGTTCTGCCCTCCTTCCATGCTGCCAACAAATCCGCTTCGTTCGCCGCCCCCAAATCCTCAAAAGCCCTGTTCACCGCCCGATATTCGTAAGTGCACTCCTGCTCAAACTTCTGCACAAAGTGATCATGCCACTTGATACGCGATAAAAAAGCCGTCATCGCCCTGCCATTTTTCTTCTCCTTGGGCAGCGATTTCGAGGCCTGATAAATTTGCTTGATCGACAAATTGCCCCATGCGATGTACACCGAAAGTCGACTACATGATTCCCTGCTTTGAAAGGGTTTCGAAATATGATAATGGTAAAATTTATGCCGATCCAACAAAAATCCCTGTAAGTATCGCCATGCCAAAGATTCGCCCCCCAACTGCATCCCAACAGATGGTGACTCTAACCGATGCAACCATTCTACGGGAACGGCAAAATCATCGAATTGCGCACCCGACAAAAGACCTACTTCATTGGCAAACAATTCGTTGCGATATCGATTCTCGATCAGCGGTTCCGACATCGTCACAAACCACCGCTTGTCCCAATCCACACGATCTTTGATGCCCCGCAACACCCCATTCCGCTGAAATTCTTGCCATTCAACCCCGCGCTCACTCAACAACCGGGCGATGGCCTTATCCCGCAAAAACGACTTCTCAATGCCCGATTCTTGGTATGAAAATACCTTGGAAACCGCATAAACATCCAACAGCACAACAAACACCGCCTCTGCCTCACCCCAAAACACATCCACCTGCCTGGCCTCCGAATCCGACACCAACCCCTGAAAAACGCGATTCATTTCCTGAATCGATTGCCACTGAAAGCGTAAATGTCGCTCCGAACAATCCGGATGCGCCACCAAACTCGGCTCAAAAACGAATATCACCCGGTACGGCAAACCCGATGCCTCAGCTGCTGCCAAAGGCGCGTGGTCGCGGGTACGCAAATCACGTTTGATCCAAACAATCTGCATTGGGGGCTTTTCCATCAGCAATCCTCAGTAACCTCGAACCTCTTTAAATTCTTTACGAAGCGATTTCTCCACCTTTTTCCAATAGGAGAAAAACGATGAAAAACTGCCTTCCACCTCGGGCGCCAACCAGTCTCTGGGAATCTCATTTCCCCGATAATGCCTGTTCAACGGATGCTCTTGATATACAACTTTTACATGTCCGAAAGGTTCCAACGTCCCAACCAATTCATCAAATTCACCCACAAACACTTTCACATTGGGGATTTCCATCGCCAGCGAAAGCATAAAATCTACACAGTGCGATGCAATCGGATATCGGTCAAAGACACTGGGTTCGAGCAACAGCAATCGGGTTCCCGGTAGCGCCGATTGAAATTGAGGGTCAAGTTGGTAATAGTTGTGAATGACAATGCGGTTATCTACAACCTCAAGCGATGCGTTTTCGAGCTGTGAGTTTTCAAGCTGTGAGTTTTCCTTCTTCGAACTGCCCAACTCAAACACCGGCAAACCATACTTCGCTACCGCCAATTTTAGGGCCGATTCGTCACAGTCACCATGTGGCAAAACAGCCTCCGCCGTTGTTTGCGCTTTCAAATCCTCTGGCACCGGGGCGATGGCCAAAGATTCATAGTCCATATCGAGATAGGTCCCACGCTGGTTTGTTTGCGTGTACCGATTGATATTCTCTTGGTTGGCGATGTATTTTTTGTTGGAAAACGTGCCAGCCACCCACTGCCAAGAAAGCGCGTTGGAACCCCAATCGCCATCGAGCAAATGGGCATACATCCACTGCGCAGGCAAACGCCAATGAGCGCCAGCCAAATTGGCTGTTAAAAAAGCCGTATACATTCTCAGGTGGTTGTGCATGTACCCGGTTTCCTTCAATCGCGATATTCCGGTGTCTATCCCTTCAATGCCTGTGTTACCCGCCGCAATCGCGGCGGGTAACAACCGGTGTACCACACCCTCCTGCTCCCTGCGAATATCCTCATTGATCCCATCGCCCAAACCCTGCCATACCCGCTGAAAAAAATCGCGCCAAGCCAATTGCTGCACAAACCCAAACATCTCCTCAAAACTGTGTCCGCGCCCCAGCAAATACGCCCAAACCATACGTGTAGAAATCACCCCGCGAGATACGTACGGACCCAATTCGGTTACACTGCCCGACACATAATTTCGGGTTTTACCATATCGCTTCACATCAATGGCGGCCAACAGCGTTGCCACCGTTTCTGCGTGTCCAAGGTTATTTATTTCTCGCGTCATCGCTTGCTGATCTTGTTGTTAGAAATGGATTTTTGTCGACTGCAATGAAACCTTTGAACCGCCTCGCTGCGCAATTTTTGGTGTTTGATACTCACACCACTGTTCACCCGCTTGCGCCACAAATTGAAACTGCTTCTTTTCAACTGCTTGCGCATCAAAGCAATCACCTGGGCCTCTGAAAACCCAAACTGCGCCTTAATCGCATCAAAGGGCGTGCGATCCTCCCAGGCCATCTCAATGATCCGATCCTCCATCACCACCCGCAATTCACCCTCCGAAACCGCATCAGGAATGGCTTTCGCCTTAGTATTGCGCTCGTTGGCCACCCAAACCTTACCCACCAACTCAACCGGCGATGAAGCCTGAATTTCGATCTTAGTATCTGTCGTAATTTCTTGTTTATTCATTGCTCAATCCCTCCAAAAAAGTATTTGCCGCCAAAGCCAATCGCTCTCGCTTTTCTGTATCAATTTTATCGTACGACTTCACCATCACCCCCATCCGAGGATTCTTCAAAAAGAAATCGCGGTGCCGATCAATGAAACGCCAATACAACGCATCCCATACTTCGGTCCAGTCGCCCTTCTCAAAATCACCCATCTTGATCAAATAATTGCTCCCACTGATATATGGCTTGGTGCTCATCATTCCGCCATCCGCAAACTGTCCCATCCCATACACATTGGGCACCATCACCCAATCATA
>JAIYBO010000123.1 GCA_027488495.1 Bacteroidota bacterium
AAGACCAGCGAATACGCATTAACAGGGGCTGTATTGGCGCAAGACCGTCAGGCCATCACCGATGCCACTTGGGCTTTGAGAAACAGCGCGGGTAACTTCTACATCAACGACAAGCCAACGGGTGCGGTTGTAGGACAGCAACCCTTCGGTGGTGGAAGAGGCAGCGGAACGAACGACAAGGCGGGTGCTAAGGTGAATTTGTTGCGTTGGGTGAGTCAGCGTACCATCAAGGAGACGTTTGTACCACCAACCGACTATCGCTATCCTTTTTTACAGGCGGATTAAATCAAATCGATTTAACGAGTTGCTCGAATAAAACGCGCGACACTGTATTTTTCAACTTCTTGCCTTGGTAATCAGCTACCCAGTTGATTCCACGCGTGGCAGAGGTGGTGAAGATTTCTTCTGAAGCACTCAAATCGATTTCGCTGATGGGACGTTCTTGGATGGAATAGCCATAGGCATCGGCCAGTTGCATAATCACTTTGCGCATCACCCCATCGATACAATATTCAGAAATGGGCGGGGTGAGGATGAATTCGCCTTTTACCACAAAAATGTTAGACGATACGCTTTCGCAGGGTCGTCCGTATTCGTTGAATATCACCACATCGTCTAAACCATGCTCTTTGGCATAAATGCCGGCCAAGGTGTAAACGAGGGCGGAACAGGTTTTTAGGGTAGAGGTGTAGTTGCTGTTTTTTACCAACTCTTTGTAGGTGCCAATGTTGAGGCCTTCCTCATTCCATTGATAAGGTCCAACACCTTTTGCTTCATTGATTTCGGTCACCATGCACACGTTGGAGTCGTTGGGAGTATACAAACCATCAGCGTCTCTGAAAATGGTGAGTCGGATCCTTGCCGATGCGAAGTTGGCATCTTTACAGGCCTTCAGGACGGTGGTTTCCCAAGAAATCTCATCCCACCAGGTGGGGAGGTTCAATTTGAGCAACAGCGCCGATTTTCTGATGCGATCTGCATGCAAAGGCAGTTGAAGTATGCGTCCATCAGACAGTTTACAGCTTTCAAAAAATCCATCGCCATAGCGGTAACCGCGGCTGCTTGGGGTGAAGTATGGGCTGTCTTCAGCGACGAGTTGGTTGTTGATAAGGAAAATCGACATGTTTGATTGGTTAAGCCGTTCTGCGTTTGATTTCGTCGCGGATTTTTGCCGCCTTGCCGTAATCTTCGTCGTTGATGGCATCTTCCAGCATTTGCTCCAATTCTTCCAGCGGGAATTTGCCAAAACCGGTGTTCGACGCCACATTGGCCTTGGGTTCCATCAAATCGTCAACCAACTGCCCAGGGGTTTCTTCGTCTTCAAATTCATCGCTTCGTTCGTCGTTGTAGGACGCTTCGTCGAGGATTTTCTCAACACAAAAAATGGGACATCTGAATTTGATACCCATGGCGATGGCATCGCTGGTTCTTGAGTCGAGGACAACCAATTTCGACGTTGAATCATTCACACACAAACAGGTGATTCCGGCGTAATAGATGCCTTCATCGAGCTGTTGGATGTTGATTTCTGTGACGGTGATATCGAATTCACGCAAGGCGTTTGAAAACAAATCGTGGGTCATGGGCCTTGTGGGTTTCATGCCTTCAAGTTCCATGGCGATGGCTTGCGCTTCGAATCCGCCAATGATGATGGGTAGAATGCGATTGCCGTTTAACTCCTTCAGATACAGCGTGTAAGCACCGTGAGAATGCGCGGGTACGATGTTTCGTATGACCATTTCTACGCGGTTGCTCATAGGGATGTAATGGGTTAAGGGTTAGTTTTTTGCAGCAGTGATCAACTGTGGTAATATGTCGAATGCGTCACCAACGATTCCATAATCGGCCGCCTTGAAAAAGGGCGCTTCAGGGTCTTTGTTGATGGCAACAATTACTTTGCTTGAACTTACGCCGGCCAAGTGCTGAATGGCACCTGAAATACCGATGGCGATGTAAAGGTTGGGCTTGATGGTGATACCGGTTTGTCCTACGTGTTCACTGTGGGGTCTCCATTCCATGTCGCTCACTGGCTTTGAACAAGCGGTGGCAGCACCCAAAATATTGGCCAATTCCTCAATCATGTGCCAGTTTTCTGGACCTTTCATGCCACGGCCGCCACTCACCACGACTTCTGCTTCGGTGAGGGGGATTTTGCCGGTTACTTTGTTCACGGCAGTGATAGACAAGCCAGAACTTCCCAAGCTTACGCTGCTAGAGGTTGTTGTTCCGGTTGAATCAAAGGTGGCCAACTCAAATGAATTGGGGGTGATGGCAATGACTTTTTTATCGCGCTGTAAATCAACAAAAGAAAAGGCTTTGCCAGAGAATACGCCGCGTTTCACCACAAAACCTTGGGTGGTGTTTGGTAAGCTTACTACGTTCGTTGCCAAAGATGCACCCATCAATTGCGCCAATCTTGGAGAGATTGATTTACCGGTGTAGGTATTGCTCACAATCACAATGGAAGCGTTTACTTCGTTTGCAACAGCGTTTGCCGCAACCGCATAAGCATCTGGCGTGAAAGATTCGCTCGATGCAATGTGGATGGTGGTTTGCGCACCGTATTGACCCAAATCGGCTGTGTTAACACCGTTTCCAATGGCCAAGGCCACCACTTCGGTACCCAACATATCAGCAACCTGTCTGCCGTAAGATACTGCCTCGAAAGTGGCTTTTTTGAATTTTCCGTCGCTGATTTCAGCGAAAACTAGTACTGACATATTAAATGACTTTGGCTTCGTTTCTTAAAATATCGATAAGTTTACCTGCCTCTTGGGCATCGATCAATTTCACGCCTGATTTTGCCACTGGCAATTCGTAAGACGTGCATTTTGAAAAGTTTGCGTTGGCTTGAGGTGCCAATACTTGCAAGGGTTTGGTTCTTGCTGCCATGATGCCACGCATATTGGGGATACGGGGTTCACACAAATCCTTTTGAGCGCTAGCTACACAGGGACCCGCGCAGGTGATAGACTCTCTGCCACCGTCAATGTCGCGATCGAAAGAGAATTTGCCATCGGCAAAATCAATTCTGGTCACCACGTTGATTGAAGGTATGCCCAACAATGAGCCCAACATGCCACAAACCACACCGCTGTTGTAATCGATGCTTTCGCGACCTGTTAAAATCAAATCATAGCCCGATGCGATTTTCGCAATTTCCTCAGCCACGTACTGGGCGTCTGTGGGTTCGGCATCGATTCTGATGGCCTCGTTGGCTCCCATACTCAACGCTTTACGAATCACAGGTTCTGCTTCGGCTTTGCCCACATGTACAATGGTTAAAGTTCCTCCGTTGGCTTCTGCAATCTCCAAACCGCGTGTCACCGCCAATTCATCGTATGGATTTAAAATGTACTGAACACCCGCAGTGTTGAACTGTGTGTTGTTATCGGTGAATGTGATTTTTGTAGTGGTATCCGGAACCACACTGATGCAAGCAAGGATTTTCATTCCGGTCTATTAAATATTTTACAAAAATAGCAAATTTTCCTTGGCTTTGTTTGAAAGAATCGCGCAAGTTGGTAGTTTCGTTCTTCAAACACATGAATTATCATTTTATTGCGATCGGTGGGGCAGTGATGCACAATTTGGCTTTGGAGCTACAACACAACAATCATCACGTTACCGGTAGCGATGATGAAATTTTTGAACCCGCCAAATCTCGATTGCAATCGGCAGGACTTCTGCCAGAAAAATACGGTTGGCACCCCGATAAAATCACCACGGATTTAGACGGTGTGATTGTGGGCATGCATGCCAAGCAAGACAACCCAGAGCTATTGCGCGCCTTGGAATTGGGCATCCAAACTTTCAGTTTTCCAGAATTCATTTACCACCACAGCAGAAACAAAACTCGCTTGGTGATGGCCGGCAGTCATGGCAAAACCACTTGCACAGGCATGTTGATGCACATTTTGAAAGCGTACCGCGATTTTGATTATTTGGTGGGTTCGCAATTGCCTGGCTTTGAACGCATGGTGAGATTGTCTGATGCACCGCTGATCGTGATTGAAGGCGACGAGTACCTCACATCGCCCCTAGACCATCGCCCCAAATTTGTGCACTACAAAGCGCATGCGGCCATGATCACCGGTATCGCTTGGGACCATGTGAACGTTTTCCCCACTGAAGAAATTTATCACAATCAATTTTCATTGCTGATTGATACCTTACAGCCGGGCGGACATTTGTTCTGGTTCGATGGGGATTCGGAGCTGAAACACATCGCAGAAAAAAGTGGATTTCCTCAACAAGAAAGTTACGATGCGCCAAACTATGAAAATGTGAAAGGGGGCACCATCGTATCGGTGAATGGAGAAAAGTATCAATTGCCATTCTATGGCCGACACAATCTGCAAAATGCGGCGGGGGTAGTGAAGATGGCATCAACCATTGGAATTACGGAGGCGGAAGCGTGGACGGCTTTGCAAACTTTCCCTGGCACAGCCAAGCGATTGGAGCCCATTCTCGAAACCGAAAATCTCACCGTGATCAGGGATTTTGCCCATGCGCCATCAAAAGTACAAGCATCGGTATCCGCCGTGAGGGAGCAATACCCCAACCACAAGTTCTTGGCGGTGTTTGAAGTGCATACTTACAGCAGCTTAAATCCCGATTTCATGGGTCGATACAAGGGTACTTTGGATCCAGCCGATGCGGTTTGTATTTTGTTTGATCCGCACGTATTTGAACTCAAACGCATGGAAGTGCCCTCAAAAGAAACGGTGGAATCCCGGTTTGGAAAAGGTAAGGCCATGAATGACCTTGGTGCGTTAATGTCTTGGCTATCAGATGAAACATCAACCGATCAAGCCGTGGTTGTGTTGCTCATGAGCAGTGGAAATCTGGCTGGGTTGGACTTGAATTACTTCACCAAATCCAATCGCTCGTAAATCGCCTTGAGTAAATCGCCCCGAAAACCGAGTTGAGAGATTTTTTTGTTCGATTCACTGGGGTAGGTTCTGTTCGATAAAAAAACAAACGTGAGTTCGTTGGCGGGATCGCTCCAAGCCCAAGTGCCTGTATAGCCACTGTGTCCGAACAAAGTACCCGGTGCATCCTCAAATACATTGGCTTTGTTGCCTGTTTTGCCGTTGGGTTTGTCGAATCCCAAGCCCCGGTATCCCGTTTTGCCTTTTGTATTGTGAATTCGGGTGAATAAATCCACGGTGGAAGGACGCAATACGTAGCCGCCGCCATCAATGGGATGTCCTTTTTCCTGCAGCATATACATCAGTTTGGCGAGGTCCATTGCATTGGAAAATAAGCCGGCATTGCCTGCAATACCACCCATCATCATCGAGCTTGGGTCATGGACAATGCCACGCACTTCGCCCCGGGGCCACAAAGAATCCATCAAAGTGGGTGCAATTCGATGAAGCGGAATTCCGTGTTTTTCTGGATGGAAAGTCATGGTTTTCAATCCCATGGGTTCGTAAAACTGCCTTTCAACATAGTCATTCAGAGGCATCCCGGTTTTGTATTCAATCCATTTGCCCAACAATATCATGTTGATATCGCTGTACACGTATTCTTTGTTGCTGCTGGGCACCGTAGCGATAGTCCATTTCCAAACAGAGTCTTTCCAGCGATTTTCCAAACACATGCCTGGTCCTATTTGAAACTGTAGCGGCTGATCGTTCTCACCCACAGTGATTTGCGATTGTTGGGGCGCTTCGTTCAATTGACAGGGGACGCACTTCGCACCGGCTTTTATGGCCATTTTTTGTAGCGGTAAAAACGGGGGCAAACCACTTTGGTGTGTGAGTAGTTCTCTGAAAGTGACCGATGCCAATGGACCATTTTTGATGCTTGGGTCTTTCCATTGGGCACCCAATTTTTGATCGAGCGACAATCCCTTCGTGTTTTCGTAAACTTTCATGAAAGCCAGTGTGGTGGCCGCTATTTTGGTGATTGAAGCCACATCATAAACATGGTCTTGGTGGGCTTCTATCTCATTGCCCAACAGGTCTTTGACTTGCCCAACATGGATGTTTGCTACAATGAGTCCGTTTCTTAAAACCACGAGCTGTGCCGATGGGAAAATCCCTTTTGCCAAACCCTCTTTCATCATCGAATCCAAGACATGGGGCAGGGCAGGGTCGTATCCGTTCGAAATCCCGTTGGCGTAATGAAGGTCGGTTTTGAAATTCTCATCTTGCAACTGAGACAATCCACTGTTGTTGGCGCCGTAATGGTGAGAGAGCCCAAACGACATTCTCACGGCAGCGCGCAAGGATCGTTTGTTGTATTCGTGGGCCAGAACAATGGGCGTTTTACAAGTGGTATTGATCAAAGTTTGTATGCCGTATTGATGCCCAAAGTGAATGTAAAATCCATTTTTGCTGTTGCACAATGCCGATTGCCAAGGCGATGGAATGCCGCGTGATTTGTTGCCCCAGGTGGGCCAGTCCAATCCGATGTATAAATGTTGGCTGCTCTGAATAGCATACAAACTGCTGTCGATCTGATCTTTGGTGGCATTCCAAGGAAGGCGAAGGCTTTGTATCTGACCGTTTCTGTATTGTTGAATATGGGGAATCAACTCTTTGGGGATGCTATCGCCAATCACCACCAAAATCAAAGTATCGCTTTGCAAACCGGATGTGAGGAATCGGGGCGATTCGCTGAGGGTGCTGCTGTCTTTTGGTTTGATTCTGCAATAAATGACTGATTCATCGGCAATTTGCTGAGCGTATAAATCATTGTATTCGCCTTTGATGTTTAATAGGTCGCTTTCCAAGTTTACGGGATCCACAAATCGATTGGCGAATAGTCCCAAGTCATATTTGGTTGCTAACAAACGAATCACTCGCTCCGAGATTTCCGCACTGTCGATTTCGCCTTTGGCCCTGCTTTTCTCAGCTGAATCCAAGAAACCCACAACATCCTCGGGGAATAAGATGATGTCGTTGCCCGCTTTGAGTGCCAATAGCGCCACGTCGGCCGGACTGCCCACCTTTGCAACGCCTTTCATGTTGAGTGCATCGGTGATGATTAGGCCTTGGTATCGCAAATCGTGCCTCAGCCATTGTGAAACGTATTTCGGTGAAATGGAAGAGGGCAGCGCAGAGGTTGAATCAATGCATAAAACCTTTAAATGGGCCACCATGATGGAGGCAACTCGATCAGAAATCAACTTTTCAAAGGGCGCCAAATCATCGCGAAGCAATGCGCTCAACGATTTGGTAACCACTGGGAGGTCTTTGTGAGAATCGGTCTTTGTATCGCCATGACCGGGGAAATGCTTGGCTGAGGCCAAAACACCTTCGGATTGAAGTCCACTGGCCAGCGCAGAACCCATTTTGGCGACATTGTGGGGATCTGAACCGAAACTGCGGAAGCCAATGATGGGGTTGTTGGGTTCGGTATTTACATCAATTGACGGGGCGAAGTTGATGTGGATGCCAAGTCGTTTGCATTGCTTGCCCATGGATTTGCCCGTTTCGTAGGCCAAATGGGTACTGAAAGTGGCCCCTAGGGTCATTTGGAAGGGATATTTTTCCATGCCCGTTAATCGCATCGCAGGACCCCATTCTCCGTCGATGCCGATGAGCAAAGGCAATTCACTTTCTTGTTGGAAATAATTGGTGAGGTATACCTGATTCAGGGGCTGGCCTTGAAAGAAAATGATGCCACCCACGCCGCACTCGCGGATTTGATACAACAATCGCTTGTTGAATTGCACAGAATCGAACATTTCATCGGCGCGATTTTCTCTGCTCCAAGCCGGAACCATGAGCGTTTGGGCCAATTGCTCTCTAAACGAAAGTTTTTTGACGATGGATTGGGCAAATTCGATACCCTCGGTGGAATGCTCAAATCCTTTGGAAAAGTCTTTTTGAGCCCATGACATTGAATGTATAGCAAAGCATAGAACCGCTGTGGCCATTTTTTTCAATGAGTTTGGTATCATCTTGCAAAACAAGGCAATCCACTTCAATGTAACCAAATATTTTCTCCCTTCGATTTGTGGAAAACCATCCAAGAGTTTGCGATATTGCGAGGCAAAAAAAAATATTTCAAATACAAAGCCACGAAAATTGTACTGCCATTGTCTAACTGTGGCAACAGGCATTTTTTAAGATGTGTTTAACGATATCGAATGACGGAAAAAGAATTGGTAGATGGATGCATTCGCGAGGATCGAATTTGCCAACGGGAGTTGTGGAATCGATACTCGAAAAAAATCATGTCGTTGTGTTTGAGATATTGTAACAGTCAAGAAGAAGCCGAAGACGCACTCATGGAAGCCTACGTAAAGATATACGATAACCTAGCAAAATTCAGATTCCAAAGTTCTTTGGAAACTTGGATGCGCAGGGTGGCTGTGAATTTGTGCATCAACAAAATTCGGGCGAGAAAGCACATTTGGTCGTCCATCACTGAAGATGAATATCGGTTGGGTTACACAGATGACGCGTTCGACAATTTGCAAGTAGATCAAATCATGAAAATGGTGGAGGCTTTGCCGGTGGGATATCGTACCGTATTTAACCTGTATGCGATTGAGGGATATTCTCACAAAGACATCGCCGACATGTTGGGTATCGACGAAGGAACCAGCAGGTCGCAATTTTCAAAAGCCCGCAAGGTGCTACAACAATCATTAGACAAAGCTGAAGGAGGTTCATTGGCTTCATAATCATGGAAAATCAAAGGTTACATACAGATTTGAGAAACAAACTCCATGATTTGGAATCCCCTTTCAACGATCGCGTTTCGTTTGAGGCGGTGATGGAAAAACGTGAACGTAAAAAACGTCGCGCCATCATTTGGATTCCTACTTTTGCCGTAGTTGCTGGGTTGTTTGTGATAGGTGGATTGGGCATGTTGTGGGTTTCAACGGATCAATCACCCGAAAAAGCCCCACAGATTACCCTTTCCAAATCTGTATATAAGCCCAAGTTCGCTCAAAAGGGCACTTTGGATAAAACGCAGCACTTGACTTTGGGCGGAACTTCTGCCTCGTCGGAAACTGCATCACCCGAAATCGGATCATCTGAATTCGCATCATCAATAGCCAGAAAGAGGGCTTCATCTTCGCGGGTTGTTAGGGTATCAAAAAATGAAACCGTATCGCCCGGATTTGAGATCCCTGAAATCGCATCGCCTGAAAGTACATCGCCGGAAAGTACATCGCTCAAATTTACATCGCCCGAAACACCCCAATCACCAGTGAAGGTGGCACAAGAAGAAACGTTGACAGCAAACGTTGCACCGAAAGAGGCGGTTCTTGTGTCCAATGAAGTCAATTTGCCTGCAGCTGCGCACCAAGATATGTTGTGCGATCCCCAAGGGTTGAAGTTGGTGGATATTGGTATTTCGGATCCGGAAAAAACGTACGTAGAAATTCCTGAAGGCGAATATGAAAGAAGTTGGGACCCTGAATTGCTCAAATCCAAATGGTATGTTGAGATGTCGGCCACTACTGGTAGTAAAGTGGTGATCAATTTCAATGAGGAGGATCGATTGAGCGTGTTGGGAAATATGTACCATGCCAATTATCACGGTTTGATATTGAAAGATGTTGGCAGTGGTTTCATGTTGGGCGGTGGATTCAGCTATGGCGAATGGATTGGTAACGGTGAATGGAGAACCAGGGAATTTGAGGAGCGCATGAAAATAGATACGTTTGATGTGGTTGTGATGATTCCTCCGGTGCAATCTGTGCGCGTGTACGATACCACTTACAGTCAGGTTCGGGTTGAGGAGATTGGGAAAATCAATTATCGCATCAACAAAATTGCCATCCCAATTGCGGTGAGATACAATTTCATGTTGGGTAAAATGTCTTGGCGATTGGGTGCACAAGTGAATCCCGGGATGACATTAAGGACCTCTGGAGATTTCTTCGGAAAAACAGAGTACATGCCCATTCAGCAGCAGCGCATGTTTACTTTGGACATGAAGTTGGCCACGGGCCCAGCGATATCGGTTTATAAGGATTGGGTATTGATACTAGAGCCCAATATGATGTACCAAACCTTTAACGATCAGGTTGCCAAAAAGACGCGCGGAAAAACACTCACCGGATTTGGTGTAAGTGTATTGCACAGATTTTAATTGAGTGTAAATGTCTTACACGCGTTTGGAACGAATTGAACCATTTCGTTTCAACGAAAAGATTAAACCGTTTCGTTCCAACCAAAAATGTCTTCTGCTTCGCCAAGACGAATCGCATCGAGCCATTGTTTGATGGCATCAGATACTTCGGTATTTCCTTGGTCTAAAACTTCATGATAATTGGATTGATGGCCAAAGCCCTGAATTCGAATCAAGGTAGCCGCGGTTCCGGTGATGAAAATCTCGTGAAGTTCCCCAGCTTGTAAACGTTCAATCAGTTCCAATACGGATAATTCACGTTCAATGACTGAGTGACCTAATTCTCTCAAGCCTTGGATAACACTGTCGCGCGTGATGCCCGCCAACAAGGTATTGCCCAATTTGGGTGTGATGATTTCGTTGTTGAAAACGGCAAACATGTTTGTGGTTCCGGTTTCTTCCACCAAGGTGTGGGTGAGGGGGTCGGTCCATAAAACTTGGTCGTAGCCTTCGTTTTGTGCTCTTTGTGTGGGGTACATGGCAGCGCCATAATTGCCTGCGCATTTGGTGAATCCCACGCCGCCGGGTGCAGCACGGCTAAATTCTTCTTCCACTTTGATTTTGAGTGCCTTTGTGTAGTAAGGGCCTACCGGACAGCAAAAAATGCAGAATGTGTATGTTTCTGAAGGTTTTACACCGATGAAATCGTCTGTGGCGAACATATAAGGGCGGATGTATAAAGACCCACCTTCAGTTTTCGGAATCCAATTGGCGTCTAAAGCAACCAGTGCTTTGAGGCCGTCCATGAACAATTCTTCAGGGATCACAGGCATCACCATGCGTTCTGCAGATCGATTCAATCGCTTCCAATTTTCTCGCGGTCTGAACAACAATGGCTCACCCGTTTTTTTATTGGCGAAGGCTTTCATTCCCTCGAAAATGGATTGTCCGTAGTGGATTGCGCTAGTGGCTGGACTCAAGCTAAGCGGGCCATAGGGTACAATTCTGGGGTTCACCCATTCACTGCCATTCCAGTCGGCCAAAAACATGTGATCAGTAAAAATTTTGCCAAATCCAATATTTTCTGGATCGAATTGCTGAATTCTACTATTTTGTGTTTTTTCAATCGTAATTTCGAAACTCATCTTGCACAAAATTAAATCAATTTCATTCCCAATGTCAGAAAAACACCAATTTGTTGATAATCCGCTGCTCCTCACTGATTTGTTTTCAAAGGGGGTTTACTATTTTGTAGAAGCTACTGAAGTATCTCCGGTGGGTGCACAACAAGTTGATGGTGAATCAATATCAGAAGTGATAGATAGTGCCAATGGTGCTATGATGCCCCCTGCGGAAAGCGATATTTCCACGAAAAAAGGGGAAGAAATTTTATCGGAAATCAACCCAAATGAAGAAGAAATGATTAGCCTAACATTGATCAATATGTTTTTTGACGATGCAGACCAACAGTGGGATACGAATGTGGAAGCATCGTACCATAAGTTGATGTCTGCACTGAAAGTGAATCAAGAGCCTATTATACCGGAGGATATTGAGAAAATGTTGCTGCATCAAACCGATGCTTACGAGCCATCTTTGCAGGGTGATCGATTGTCGCCCATCATTTTTATTTGGTCTGATAGGGAAATTCAGAATGTGCCAAATTTGTACAAGGCAAAGCCAACAGAAAAAGGGATTATGTTGAGATTTCCATCTTTTCAAAGCATGTGTTTAGACGTTGAAAAGAAGAAAATGGTTTGGCAAACGATGAAGCAAGTATTGAAATTTTAAATAATGTAATTTTTCTTGGCGATGATGCTTCGCATTGTGCAAAAGCGGGGTCTAACGATTATGCAAGTAAGCGGTGGTTTTACAAAGCACTTTTTTGCGATAAATGCAAAAAATAATGTTTGTAACTCACTATGAACTAATTTAATTTCGTAAAATCGGTATGGTAAAAATAAACTCCAATTGGATCACGATCGCTAGGCTAAAATCCTTGTTTTTAATTCTTGGTTTTTTGTTGTGTTCGTTGGGTGCTAAAGCGGATCACGTAATGGGCTCAGATATGGGCTATCAATGTTTGGGTGGTGGTAAGTATAAGTTAATTATTAAATTTTATAGGGATTGTAGGGGTGCAAGTGCGCCGCCGTCTTGGAGTTTGCTGTATTGGTATGCTGGTAACAACCAAGGTCAATCTACCTCTCGATATTCAATCTCAATGTCGCGTGTAGGGATTCGTGATATCACACCCCGCTGCTCTACTGCAAGCAGTCCATGTAGTCCTCAAAACACCAGTTACACGGGTGATGGGGTGGAAGAACATACCTATGAGGCAAACATAGATATTTCAAAATCTCCGTTTACGGGTGTGGGTTTGGGTACTACCTATTGCGACTTGACTTTTGCCTATAACCAATGTTGTAGAAACGCGGCAATTACTACAGGAGCCACTTGGGCGGATTTTTGGACAACGGCAACGATCAATGTTTGTAACGTAAATAAAATGAAAGGGAAGTGTAATACTTCACCACAATTATCAAACGTGCCTGTGGGATATGCTTGTTGTAACCAAGCGTATTTCTACAACAATGGAGCCATTGATACGGTAGATTATGATTCCATTTCCTATCGAATGGTGCCGGCATTGGCGGGTGTGCCCAACACATCAGTGCCATATTCAAGTCCGTTTTCCTCACAGTATCCATTAACGCCCTATTGTGTTCCACCCACAACCATCAAATGTGCGCCCAATACCAAAACCAAACCCCCAAGAGGATTTTTTATGGATACAGGTACGGGAGATTTGATTTTTACACCCACCAAATGTGATGAAGTGGCTGTATTGGTTATGGAAATGACGGAATGGCGGCGGGATACCAACAATGTTTGGCGGTGGGTAGGTAAAACGCGGCGGGATATGCAGATTGTGGTCAAAGACGATTGTGGTTACAACAAAGCACCCACAATCGATGGCCCATATTCCTACAAAGTCTGTGAGGGGGAAACCATCAAGTTTAAGGTGCAATCGGACGATGAAACATTCTCGCCCTATCAAACGGTCCCAGATACCACAAATTTAAAATGGAACAAAGGTATCCCAGGTGCCAAGTTTACTGTTGCGAGTAAAAATGATTGGCCAGAAAAACGCAAGGCATACGCCGATTTTGAGTGGACACCTTCAGTGGGGATGGCCTCGGATGTTGCGTATTCATTTACAGTAACTGTAAACGATGAACACTGTCCAAAACCATCCATCTCCATTAGAAGTTTTAAAGTAAAAGTAAACCCAAGGGCATTTTCAACCCGCAAATACACCAATTTGAAGTGTGGCAAATTTGCGATGTCTGCCCAGGTGAGTGCAACATTTAAAGGTGTTCCACAGTTTAAATGGAGTGTGAGAGATAGCTTGGGGTCAAATGAGATTTTCTACAGCACCAAGAAATCAGATACCATGATTTTCTATCGCGGCGGTAAGTACATCGTTGTACATACCGTGAACAACAGCGATAACTGTCCAACCATTTACAGGGATACCGTGATCATACCTGATCCCCCGCAAGTTGTGATGGCCGATGCAGATACTTTTGCTTGTTTCGGTACAACCATGAAATTGAAGGCGAATGTGTTGTTTGGTAAGCCCAATTATAAATACTATTGGACGCGTATTGTAAAAGATACAGGTACCAAATCTCCATGGAAATCAGAATACCACATTTCTGGCGATACAATGGGTGATTTGAGTATTCCCAACATCAACAGGGATT
>JAIYBO010000139.1 GCA_027488495.1 Bacteroidota bacterium
TAAATTCGTCACGAAAAAATCATGAAAAATCTATTTCGATACTTTGGCATTGCGCTCCTCCTTTATATGGTTGGACCAGCCACTACCCAAACAGCAACATCACAATCGCTGGTCATTTCTGAAATTTTTGTCAACCCCGCAGGTACCGACTCTTGTAAAGAATTCGTAGAACTTGTGGCTACGCAATCCATCAATTTCGCCAACACCCCCTATTCTGTGATCGTTTGTAACAATGGCACATCAACCGTTCGCGGCTGGAAAGAGGGAAAAGCCATCACCTATGCCTTTGAAATCACTTCGGGCACAGTAAAACAGGGCGACATCGTGTACGTAGGTGGTTCTTGTATGAAGATCAATGGCACCAAATTGCGTACCATCAACAACATGACAACTGCAGGCGACGGTGGCATCGGCCAAGCCAACTCATCGGGTGTATTTGGTAATGGCGGCACTTCTGCCGACGGAGTTGCCATATTCGATCTTTCTTTATCCAAAATCGATTCAACAACCGCCCCAATAGATGCATTGTTTTACGGAAGTGCTTTTGGCACATCCATCAATGCTGCAGGTACAGCAGGATATCAACTGCCTAGCAACGACCTTTTCACCGGCGGAAAACTGTCATCAACATCTTATCTAGTGGCAGACCCAGGTGCAAACTACATCGTGGCTGCTGGCACATTCAGCACCGCCTTGGGAAAATTCAGCTCCAAAAGAACCCATACCAGCACAACCACTTCCGCAACTGACGGGGCCACTGACATCAAATTTGCAGGTGCCAAAGACACCACCGCGCCTACTTACATCGTTTCCATCGCCAACAACGACACTACCGTTTTAATAGGAAGCACGATACAATTGTTATTTAGCGAAAAAATTCGCCTCAGTGCGGGAGCAAATTGCGACAACAACAATATTGATACGATGTTTACTCTAAAGGAAACAGACGCAAGCGGAACCAGTGTATCATTTGATGCTACAATCTCTGGCAATACCATCACCATCACACCTGCTACCGCATTAAAAAGCAATCAGAAATATTATTTCGCTTTCAATGCCGCTGCTACTTCAGACAGCACAGGCAATAAAACCAAAAACAACGGTTCTATTTCATTCAGAACCCTAACTGAGCAAACCGCATTCAAAGAAGGCGATATGGCTTTCGTGGCCTACCGCATGAACGCGCTAACAACAGACGATGAATTTGCAATCCTCACATTTGTGGACATTTTGCCAGGTACAAAAATTCAGTTTACCGACGCCAAGTTTACTACCAATTCACCTTCACAGTGTGCTGGTGGTTTAACATGGACCGCCCCAGCCAGTGGTGTAGCTTCAGGTACCGTAATTTCGATTAAAAACGACGTTCCATCCGTGAACATTGGAACCCTTACAGGCGCCAAGTTTGGATTGAGCAGCGGTGGCGACCAAGTCATCGTTTACACAGGCACCAATGCCAATCCAAAACACATCACAGCACTTAGCTCTAACCAGTGGTTAACCGCAAACACCATTTGCTCTGGTAGCACTTCAATGTTACCAAGCAGCTTAACCAATGCCACCAACGCCATTCAACACGCGTTAACAAAAGGTGCTTCTGCTCTAAATACCGCCAACGCCATGTACACCGGCTCCATGAAAGGCAGCATCGCCCAGTTGAAAACCCTCATTCACGATACCGCCAATTGGAATGGTTCACCTTCAGGATCGGCCGCTCAAACTTGGCCCACATGGACCTTCCCTGGTTCACCATCGGTAACCAAAGCGGAATTGATCAACGCAACTACAGTTCGTGTGATTTTTAGTGCCGACATGGACAAAACCTCTGCCACAGACGTCGCCAACTACACCGGCATCGCCAATTTACAAACAGCGAACATGTCAAACAACGGTGGTAGCATCGATACTGTGACATTAACGTATTCTGCGCCATTCACTTCAGGCCAATCATACAGTTTGTTGGTATCCAACGTGAAAGACGCTGAAGCAAGGAAATTATTCAACCCATACACTTTCAACTTCAATTTCAACGCAGAGTTTTCTTTTGCTACACGATTTGTGGTTGTCAAAGAATCTGTAGGTCAGGCCACCCTCAGAATCAACATGAAGTTCCCTGGAATCGGCACCGTGAAATTAACCCCTCGCTTTGGGCCATTTAGCACCGCTCTGTCGGCCGACCATACATTTGCATCTAGCACCGTTACTTTCAGCAGCAGCACACCCTTTGTAGATGTTACGATACCCATTTTCAACGACAAAGTATCAGAACAAGATGAATACCTCAATATTTTGATGGAAAGCCCAACCGGTGGCATCATCACTGGATTGCCTTTCTTCACCGTTTACATTCAAGACGATGACAGAGCGATCATCAACCCAGCCAGAAACATCGAACTCAATCACATTGAGAGCTTCGATCCAAATCCAGCTTTGGGCAGTACAACTGAAATCGTAGTGCATGATGCCAAATCACAGCGCTTATTCATGACCAGCGCAATTCAAAAACGCATGGACATCGCAGACTTCAGCGACCCAAAAAACATCACCTTGATCAAATCCATCGACATGACCCCTTACGGCGGCATCACCAGCATCGCAGTGAAAAACGATGTAGTGGCAGTGGCATCGCCCAATGCCGTTGAACAACTCGATGGACAAGTAGTTTTCTTCAGTACCAACGGCGATTACATCAACAAAGTAACTGTAGGTGCCTTGCCAGACATGATCACTTTCACCCCAGATGGCAAAAAAGTACTGACTGCCAATGAAGGTCAGCCAAGTCTCGACTACAGCGTTGACCCCGAGGGAAGCATCAGCGTCATCGACATTTCTGCCGGTGCTGCGAACCTCACTCAAGCGCAAGTAAAAACCATCGATTTCAAGTCATGGAATGCAGGCGAAGCCGATTTAAAGGCGAAAGGTGTGAGAAAGCTTTATGCCGCTAGCACAATGTCGCAAGATTTTGAACCAGAATATATAACCATTGCCTCAGACAATATCAAAGCTTGGGTTACCTTGCAAGAAAACAACGCCATTGCGGAGTTGGATTTGAGCACCAGCACAGTGAGTGCCATTTGGGCGATGGGCACCAAAAACATGAATGCCAACGGCAATGGATTTGACGCCAGTGACGTGAGTGGCTCCGTGTTAATTGCCAATTGGCCCGTTCAATCTTTTTACATCCCCGATGGTGTGGCCAACTACACTGTAAACAACAAAACGTATTTGATCACTGCCAATGAAGGCGACGAAAAAGAATACACGCCATTGAACGAGAGAACCACAGTATCTGCGGTAACATTGGATGCCACTAAATTTCCTCAGGGCGATATGTTGAAAGAAACCCATGCTTTGGGCAGATTCCGAATCACCAACACACAAGGTGATACAGATGGCGATGGCGATTACGATGCCCTTTACTCTGTAGGTTCGCGTTCATTCAGCATCTGGGACCCCTCAAATAAGAGTTTGGTTTGGGATGCCGGTGACCAATTTGAATGGATTACTTCAAAGCACCCAGCAGTTGGAAGGATATTCAACGCAGACAATGAAGGTATTGCATTGAAAGGTAGAAGTCGTGCCAAAGGCCCAGAGCCAGAAGGCGTTGCAGTTGCCGAAATCAACGGTAGATCTTTTGCATTCGTTGCATTGGAGAGAACTGGTGGTGTGATGGTCTACGATGTAACCAA
>JAIYBO010000212.1 GCA_027488495.1 Bacteroidota bacterium
TCTCGATAAATTTACCATCCCTTGGTGAACGCGAATCCGCTACCACAATGTGAAAGAAAGCCCGTTTCTTTCTGCCGTGTCTTTGCAATCTAATTTTGGTTGCCATGTCTTTATTGTGTATTTTTTAATCCCGATTTCTTTAAAACGGGGGTGCAAATATAATTAAAATCAATGGAATAACCAATAGAGTGAGATTCTTCAAAACCGCCCATTTATATTTTGCTTTGATGGTCGAATCACTTTGCTATTTCTGTCCAAGGTGTCCCATTGCTCTTGTGTGCCACAGCGATGTTATAAAATCCGCATTTTGGCAAATTTCAAGACCAGTGTTTTTTGGCCCATTTGCTCAAAATTCACAATGGCTTTTTCGTTGCCTTTGTCGCCCTCAATGGATATTACCTCACCCAATCCAAATCTTTGGTGCTGAACCTTGTCGCCCACTTTCAATCCGCTGATATCACCCTCAACAAAATTGGGGTCTGCGGGAGGGACAGGTGGCGAAGGGGGTTTACTTACATTGAACAACCGAGACGTTTTGGTGGGTTTGTCTTCCACCTTTTTGCTCGCATATTGGCCACCAATGTACCCGCCGGCTGAAACACTTCCACCCACGCCGCTGTTCGCGCCGAAAGGGGAGTTGGACTTCAATGAAGCTGTGCTCATATCCAAATATTGTGGGTCGATTTCTTGAATGAATCGGCTGGGCTCACAAGGGATCAAACTGCCATATTTGAATCTCGAGGTGGCAAAGGTCATGTAGCATTTGGTTTCTGCACGGGTGATCGCTACGTAAAACAAACGACGTTCTTCCTCCAGGTCTGCCCTTGAGTGCAATGATAGCTGGCTCGGGAAAAGATTTTCCTCTATGCCCACGATGAAAACAACCGGGTATTCCAAACCCTTGCTGGCATGGATGGTCATGAGCGACACGCAATCTCTGTCTGGATCTTTGTCTTTTTGGTCGTCTGTGTACAACGCAACATCTTCCAGAAAGGTGGCTAAGTTCTTTTCCTTTTCGCTCTCGTCGTCTTCAACAAATTCTTGAATACCGTTCAACAACTCAGTGATGTTTTCGTATCTGGAAACACCCTCCACAGATTTGTCGTCGTAAAGCAATTTCAATAAACCCGTTTGCTTGGCCACGTGCATCGCCAAGTCATAGGCGTTGTGGGTTTCAAGCATCGTTTGAAAGCTTTTGATCATCGTGGCGAAGTTGTCTACTTTTCCTGCGCTGGCTCCCAAATCTGGGATGCTTGCGGCAGATTTTACCACGTCCCACAATGGCACGCCGAGTTCAGATGATTTTACGATGATTCGGTTTACTGTTGTATCTCCGATGCCTCTTCCGGGGTAATTGATCACGCGTTTGAGGGCCTCCTCATCGGATGGGTTGATCACCAATCTTAAGTAACTGATCAGGTCTTTGACTTCTTTCCGCTGGTAGAAGCTCATTCCGCCATAGATCCGGTAATCGATGCCTTGCCTTCTGAGAGCTTCTTCAAAGGCCCTGCTTTGGCTATTGGTTCGATACAAGATGGCGAAGGCTTTGTTGGGGAGGTGCAATTGCATCTTATCATCGAAGATGGCATCTGCCACGCGCCTGGCTTCTTCGCCTTCGGTTGAATTGCGTACTACTTTGATTTTCTCACCGATGTCGTTGGAGGTCCAAACGTTTTTTTCGAGTTGTTTCTGGTTGTTTTTGATCACCGAACTGGCTGCATTCACAATGTTCTGGGTGGATCGGTAATTTTGCTCAAGTTTGAACGTTTTTACGTCTGGATAATCACGTTCGTAGTTGAGGATGTTTTGGATATTGGCGCCGCGAAAGGCATAAATACTTTGTGCGTCATCGCCCACCACACAAATGTTTTGATGCACTGCTGCCAGCTTGCGAGTGATCATATACTGCACATGGTTGGTATCTTGATACTCGTCTACCATGATGTATTTGAACTTGTGCTGCCATTTGTTACAAACATCCACGTGGTTGTTGAGCAGTTTGTATGTGTTGAGCAAGATATCGTCGAAATCCATGGCCCCGGCTTTAAAGCAACGGTTGGTGTATTCCATGTAGATTTCTGAAAACTTTGCCCGGTTGGCGGCTTTGTCTTGGTTCATCAACTCTTCCTTGTCGAAATAGTGCCTAGCTTCAATTAAGTTGTTTTTCGCCATGCTAATTCTACCCAAAACCATGGAAGGTTTGTACGTTTTATCGTCAAGGTTCATTTCTTTGATGATGCCCTTGAGAAGGTTTTTGCTGTCTTCGCTGTCGTAAATCGTAAAATTTGAGGGGTATCCCAATCGGTCCGATTCTTGCCTCAAAATCCTAGCGAATACAGAGTGAAAAGTACCCATCCAAAGATTTCTCGCTTGGGGTCCGGCCACTTGTTCGATGCGGTTTCGCATTTCTTTGGCGGCTTTGTTGGTGAAGGTGAGGGCCAGGATATTGAATGGTTCAGCGCCTTTGTGCAACAAAAAAGCCATGCGAAAGGTAAGTACCCGAGTTTTGCCTGATCCGGCGCCAGCGATGATCATGACTGGTCCGTCTGTTTGCATCGCCGCTTCCTTTTGGGCGGGGTTTAGTTTGTCCAAATAAGGTGGAAGTTCGTTGTTTTCGGTTTGATCGGGCCAATGCATGAACCACAAAAATACCACCGAAAGTTGATGCGATTTTCACAACTTGTAAACCTTGGTTTGTGTATCTTGCAACTTTGTGGAAATGATGTATTTCA
>JAIYBO010000153.1 GCA_027488495.1 Bacteroidota bacterium
CAATATAATCTGTAGATATCCACCATGTGTAGCATTTCAGCATGACTTGTGTGTCGAGCTCACCGGTACTATCACATTCATACACCCACATACTTCCGGGCTTGAAGAATGTGTAATTTCTTATTTCTCCGATATAGAATTTACCTAAATATTTCTTGGGCTCGGGCTCATCCGGCTCGCAGCCAGTTACAAAGAATGAAAACAGCAATACCATTGCTGTCAGTAATAATTTTCCTTTGCCCAAATATTCTTTCATGGCTGAAATTCAACTAAAGCAATAATAGCACATCAAAAATTAAGAACAATGATTAAAAGTAATCAAAAATGATGGCGAAAAATTTTTTCGTACGAGATAATGGGCCAATCACAGCGCTATGGAATGTGTTAGATGATAGATTTGTATCATCATCAATTTTCGCGTTTTCATGTATTTTGCACTAAACGATTTAACTCAGTATCAATACCTATGAACATGAACAACACGAAATTTCAAAAACGCAAATCAATTGCGTCCTGCATGACTAAATGTTCCCGAAAGAATATGTCACATTTTTACATCACTCGGGATTTAAACGCCGTCAAAGAACAACTGAAATTGTCATCTCTGTTTTCAATTGATTTTACTTTATACCAATGAAAAACTTATATATTTACATTGAATTTTCTCTGATCTTATTGATGTTTTTCAGGGTTCTCTGGGAGGTGAATCGGAACGACAAACATTTTGATTTTCGGTTTTTAGAAGTGTTTTTGTTTTATGTAATCATTTTTTTGAATGATGTTTTTATTTGGTTGAAATTAGACAATCGTTTTGCGTTCTACTTTATACACTGTTCCTTTCCTGTGGCATTGTCAGCGGTTGTTTTGAAAAAGCACTTCAACGTTTCGTTTTTTATGTTTTTGGGGGTGCTCGTAATTTTAAATAATCTCTTGTTGAATTATGGTTTTATCATTTTGTCTTACCTCTTTCTGTTTTTTATCATGTCTAATCGAATCTATAAATTCTCAATGATGTCGAAGAATTTCAGGGAAAAAATACCCGTGTACGTTTCCATCATGGCGGTACTGATGATTTCGCATTTGATTTTTTTGATGAGTATTGTTAAAGTAGATTGGCACGCATCGCGGCCTCTTGATTATTTTTTGTTTTTGACTCAGTTCATTTTCTTGTCATCCATAATAATTGGACATGTTCACCTCCGCAGATTTATTGTTGATTGAGGTTGCGGGGGTGTTTATGCCCGCTTTGATTGTGAGTGTTTTTGCGGTTGTATTCAGCTATCGAATTACTATGCGCTACAACAAAGCAATGAGCCGCCTTTACAAAATGAGTTTCAAAGGTGTAGATACTGAACGTAAAAGGATTGCCAGTGAACTTCACGATCACCTTGCGCTGCACTCAATTACCATGTCCTTGGAGTTTGAGTTACTAAAAAGTAGACTTGAAGGGGTGGATTTGGCCTCGTTGAAGAAGATAGAATCAAATTATGATTTGTTTCGACATAAAACACACCAAATTGTTGAGTTTATGTATCCAAAGGGGCTCCTGGATTCAGACTGGCAATCCGCACTCGAACATTTGGCCGAAAAATTATCAATCGGTGGAATTCAAGTGTCGTTCGAATCTTTTGCAGATAAAACGCCTAGCCATGATTGGTTGCATCATACTTTTTGGGCTATTCAAGAGTTGGTGACCAATGCCATTCGGCATTCAAAAGTGAACAGGGTTCAAATAACGGCTACTGATGATGAGGATTTCTTTGTGATTGGTGTTCATTACAGAGCTACGGATCTAGCAAAGAAATGGGTGAACGGCAAATCTAAGTCGGGACTCGGTTTGTTGATCATTCAAGATCGTTTAAAAATTGTTCAAGGTTCGATGCGTTTTGATATTTTGGACGATGTGGTTACTCATTCTATTTTGCTGAAATATGAGGGTGTTAATTCTTGATGATCACCAAGCCATTCAGTTTTTCGTGAAACAACAGGTGCTTGCATTAATGCCAAGTGCCGAAATTGTATTGTGTTCTCACATTGACGAAGCCAAAGAATTTGTTAAAGCATTTGATCCGCAGGATTTTGTGATTTGTGATCTGGAGATCAACGAAGGCGTGAATACTACAATTCCGGAATTGTGTTTCAATTTGAAGATGCCGTGTATGATTTATTCTTCTCATGTGAACAAAACGCTTCTATCCGAATTGTCAAGATATGAAGTGAATAGTTATGTTTCCAAATTGTCTGGCATTGAGGATTTGAAGCGAGGGATTATGGCTTTGGTTGATGGTGAGAAATTCCATTGCTCAATCGTTAACTCAATTTCAGCGTCTACAGTCATGTTCAAGGAAATTCAAAAATTGGCTCTGACAGGTGGTCAAAAAGTTGTTTTGGAAGTGTTGGCCAAAGGGTTTAATCGGGCTGAAGCATCGAAAATATTAAATATTAAAATGACAACATTGAATAATCACATTGCCAGGGCCAGGGAGTTGAATGACTGTGAGAATTTTGAAGAGTTGCTCCGCCGATATCGATTTTGGGATATGTTGAATTGATGAAATAGTCTTGGTGATAGAATTATATCACTTCTTTTTAAAATCGTTAATACACTTTTGTGATTGGCAAATATCGAAAGGATTGAAAATGCCAATTGTTCAAATACCGTACAATGAAATGACGCGATGAAATTATTGATTCTAGACAATCAGCCGATTATGCATTTGGTGTTTGAATCTTTACTAAAGGAGGTGGGGTATGAAGGTGAACAGTTGTTTTTCAATGAGTTGGGTGATGCGTTGTTGGCGATAGATAGCCAGTTGCCTGATTTTGTCATTACTGATATTCAGATCGATCAAAGGAAACAATTGGAGGTGTTATCGCTCTGTGCCGAACGCAAGATTCCTTATATGGTGTATACGAGCCATGTGAATTATTATATCATTGATTTTGGCAGGAAGCACGGCATGCGTTGTTTCGTGTCGAAAACTGCCCCCATCAGAGATCTAATTGATGGATTGCGGTCGCTGTTGAACGGTCAATCGTATAGTTGTTCGATGACAATGCAGTTTTTAGACCGACAAGGTGCGGTAGATGAGCAAATACCTCAAGTGTTGTTTACCCACGCAGAGGAGGATGTGATATTGGGTCAAATTGCCGGAAAATCAAGCATCCAACTGTCGATTGATACCCATAAATCGAAATTTACGATCCGCAATCAGCGCATGAGTTTGATGGAAAAGAATCAATGTACCATGGAGGAGATTGCCCGCCGTTATTTGTATTGGCACACATCTGGTTGAGTCGCTGTCCATAAAATCGCATCGATTCAAAACGCTCAAATTGAGCGCTACAAAATTGGCTATTTGTGTTGGTTTGGTCGGTGAGGTTTTGAATTTTTATGAACGTAAAAGAAATCTGCAGCGGATTTCGTTATGGGTTTATGAAAAATTTGCAACGTATTGCGATTGCTTTAATTATCACAG